>JBKPQU010000475.1:0-14860 GCA_046734255.1 Actinomycetota bacterium | reverse complement strand
CAGCAGGACCGCGTGTGAACCCATGATCTGGGCCAGTGCTTGTGCCCCCTCGATCGGTGTGGAGGGGTCTGCGCGGCCTGCGATGACCAGAATCGGCGCAACCGTCGATGTGATCGGCGCCGGTAGCGGAGCGCGCGGGGCGGCCCACGGACTGCAGGTGAAGAGCCACCACGCGCCGAACGGCCCGAAGATCGGGTACCGCTGGACCAGGCGAGCCGCCTCCGCACGCAGCCCGGGGACATCGCCGGGCGGTGAGGCGTCGGTACACAGAACGACGCGCTGCACGTCCGAGATGTCGGTCTCGGGATGCGCCGGTGTCTTCCCGCTCACCGCGTCGAGCATCTCGTACAGCGACCCGGCGTCGCCGCGGTCTGCCTCCGACAGGGCCCGGTCGAGCGCCGGCCACAGTTCAGGAGCGGGCAGGTGAGCCAGGACAGACTGCACGACGACGTCCCACGTCGCGGGGGGGTCGCCGGTCGGTCGGCCGCTGTGGATCGGTTGTCCTCGCGCGGTCCTGACCAGGCGGTCGAAGACGGTTCCTGGATCGAGGGCCACGAGGCCGCAGGTGTCCCGCGACGGGCAGCTGTCGACGTAGGAGGCGAACGTGGCCTCGAAGGCGCCGAGTTGCGCGGCGACGATCGTCGGCACGGCGGCAGTCGGGTGAGGTGGGCTGTCGAGGACGAGTGCGCGGACCCGGTCGGGGAACAGGTGTGCATAGTGCGCGCCGAGTCGGGCGCCGTAGGACCACCCGACGTAGGTGAGGCGCTCGTCGCCCACGGCCTGCCGCAGCAGGTCGAGGTCACGAGCCACGGCCTCGGTGCCGTAGCTGCCCCCGCTTGCGGCGATGGCGCGCGCGCAGGCCCGCGCCTGCGCGGCCGCTCGCGCCTCCTCGGCGACGAAGCCCTGCTGGCTCAGCACGTCGGCAAGCGGCTCGCCGTCGTGCTTGTCTGGCGGGTCGGGACAGTCGATCGGTGACGAAGAACCGGTCCCCCGCGGGTCGAACGTCACCAGGTCGAAGCGCTCCAGCAGCTCCTCGGGGAACCACGCCGCCCAGACCGGCATGAAGTCCAATCCGGAGAGCCCGGGGCCGCCGGGGTTGAGCACGAGTGAACCGATCCGATCGTGCTGGTGGGATGAGCGCACCCGCATGACCGCCATCGGCAGCGTGCGGTCAGGTCGTGTGTGGTCGAGCGGGACCTGCAGAACGGCGCACCGGATCTCCAGCTGTCGGCGGCGCCCAGGATCCAGGCCCGCGGCGTCCCAGTTCGCGGCGTCGGAGCAGCTGGTGAAGGCCAGCCCGCCCGCAGCGTCCGCTTCTCGAAGCGAGGACGGCGCGACCGGAGGTCGTTCGGTGTCCGACGACGAGCACCCCACCCCCACAAGCGCAACCGCGCAGGCGAGCGCGAGCCTGGTCGAGCGCACGGTCGCGGCGTGGGCGGACTTCGCCGGCCGGCCGCGACGCCTCACGCCGCGGCCGGACTGATCGGGGAGTCGTGGGTGTCGCCGAGGTCCGCCGGACGTTCCGCCCACAGCCGGACACCGACGAGCGCCGAGGTCGCGGCAGAGCAGAGCGCACACACGAGGAACGGCACGAGCCACGCCAGCTGGTGATCGCCGTAGTCGTCGGCCGGACCCACCGGGATCAGCTCGTCGAAAACGACCAGCGCGACGCCGCCCAGCAGCCAGACAACGAACCCGCGGGCGGGCCAGACGAAGCGGCCTGCTCCGGGTGCGCCTCCACGCAGCGCAGCGAGGACGGACAGGCTGAGCGCCCCAGCCAGCATGGTCACAGCCCAGCCGTACACGGACATGGCCACCACGAGCAGCACACCCACCGTCACGAGCGCCAGCCCGTGGGGCGTGCGAAGCCCACCTGTCCGCATGAGCACGCCGGCCAGAGTGAGGGTGGTCAGGCCCAACGCCACCATCAGCAGCGCGACCCAGATCTGGTACTGGTGCAGGTCCCACGGGACGAAGACGTCCATGTGACCGCCCCTCACCGCAACCACCGTGCTCGCCGCCCAGACGACTCCCGCGGCGATCCCGCCCGCCCCCGCAAGCCGGGTCAGCCGCGTGGGTACAGCCAGACTGCCGGAGTCGTTCTCGGCGAAGGAGCGAGCGACCTCGCCGAGATCGCCGAAAACGCACAGGGCGCGCCGCTGCGCCTCCTCGCCGGGGTGACCCTGCTCGATCAGACGCTGAGCTCGCTCGCGCAGGTGGTCGGCAACCTCGTCCACGAGATCATCCACGTCCGGGTGCCACCGCAGCCGGCCACGCAACGCGTGGACGTACGCATCGATCAGACCGGGCTCCACCGCGGCCCCCTCACCACGCGTGCGACAGCCTCCGCGAACTCGTTCCACGCCACGCGCTCGGCCTCGAACGCCCCTCGACCGGGCGCGGTGAGCCGGTAGGTCCGACGCCGCCGCCCGGAACCCTCGTCCCAGTCGCTCGCGAGCAAGCCGGCGCGCTCGAGCCGATGCAGGACCGGATACACGGTGCCCTCGGGCAGGTCGAAGGCCTCGTCGCTGCGCTCACGAAGTGCCTCGATCACCGCGTAACCGTGCAGTGGGCCATCGGCCAGGACCGCAAGGACGAGCAGGTCCAGATGGCCCCTGAGGGAGTCGCCCTTTATGCCTAGTCAGGCTAGGCAACAGGGATCCATGCCGTCAAGGTCAGCCGGTGCTTGTTCCCTAGTCTGACTAGGCTTAGTATCACTGGGCATGGGCATGCGGGAAGTCGCCGAGACGAACGCCGCGCCGTCCGGGGCGCCATCGGCACAGCTCGGGCGACGTCCGGTCGTCTGGACGGTGCTCACCGGATCGGCGGTCGGGGCGGCCTACGGGATGGCCCTGAGGGCATGGATGCGGCTCATCTCGACCGACCCGGAGTTCACATGGAGCGGGACCGGCTACATCGTCGGCGCGTTCACCATCCTCGGGACCATGGCCGGTCTCGCGACCGCCGCGCGACATCGCCAGCGTGGACGGTCGCTCCTCGTGGTGCGGGGCGTCGGCATCGTCCTCAGCCTCGGCTGCTTCGTCGCCGCCGGCGCGGCCATGCTGCCCACCATCGTGCCCGCAGCACTGGGCCGTGCCCGAACCGACTGGAACCACGTCCTTCGGATCGCCCTCGTTGCGACCGGCGCGGCCACCGCCGTGATCCTCAGCCTCTTCGTCACCATGACGGAACTTCCCTTGGGGCGGCTCGCCCTGGGCACCGCGCTCTACCTTGCACTGTGCTGCGTCGAAGTCGAGCTGACCGCCCGGCTCTACGCACCCAGCCTCCCGACTGGCACCCTCCGGCGACCGGCGCGTGTGGCAGCAACGAACGGCGTCTTCGTCCTTCTTGTCGCGCTGGTCGGCCTCATGGTTGGCATACGAGGCACGTCGTGAGCCGCCAACGCCGACCCTTGCCGTCGATCGCCTCTGTGTCGGCGGCAGATCCGGTAGATCTCTGATTGACGATCACGCTCGTTATCATCTGGGGATGCGCGTCGAGCCGTTCGCCGTCGGGGTGTCCGACGCGGTTCTCGACGATTTGCGGGAGCGCATTC
This sequence comes from Actinomycetota bacterium, assembly GCA_046734255.1. Classification (GTDB taxonomy): domain Bacteria; phylum Actinomycetota; class Actinomycetes; order Actinomycetales; family Kineosporiaceae; genus JBKPQU01. The sequence continues at coordinate 11,304 of JBKPQU010000475.1, read as the reverse complement.
GGCGTACACGCTGGCCCGATCCGGCGCCTGGGGAGCCGTGGGCGGAGGGCGCTGATCTTGAATACCTTCGTGGACTGCTGGAGTACTGGGCCGACGGGTTCGACTGGCGGACGCAGGAGCAATGGCTCAACCGTTTCGATCATCGTGTGGCCGATGTGGACGGCCTGCGTATCCATTTCGTGCACCATCGGGCAGACGGCGGTCGGGTGCCGCTGGTCCTCACCCACGGCTGGCCCAGCACGTTTGTCGAGCTCCTTTCGCTGGTCGACCGCCTCGGAGACCGATTCGACCTGGTCGTGCCGTCCTTGCCGGGCTACGCCTTCTCGCAACGCCCGTCGCGCTCAGGCGTTGACCGAGCGTTCGTCGCTCGACTGTGGCATCGGCTCATGGAGGGGCTCGGGTACGAGCGGTACGGAGCGCATGGCGGCGACTTCGGCGCCGGGGTCGCCACGTACATGGCGCTGTCGCAGCCTGACCGGGTGATCGGGATCCACCTCAGCACAGCGGAGCTGTGGCCGTACACAGGCCCGGGGGCGCCACCGCTGTCGGTCGAGGAGCAGTCTTACGTCGACCACGTCGCCCGATGGGAGGAGACGGAGCGCGGCTACAGCGCGGTGCAGTCCACCCGGCCGCAGACGTTGGGGTACGGGCTGAACGATTCGCCGGCCGCGCTGGCCGCCTGGGTGCTGGACAAGTGGCGCTCCTGGTCCGACAGCGGCGGTGACCTCGACGGGCGGTTCGGTCGGGATGCCTTGTTGACGATGTTGACCATCTGGTGGGTCACCGGGTCGATCACGTCATCGATGCGCGACTACTACGACAACCGTTGGTATGGCACCCCGATCGGCCCGACTGACTTCGTGACAGTACCGACCGCCATAGCGGTGTTCGCCAACGAGTTCGTCCCCGAAGGAGAGCCACCACGGTCCTGGTACGAGCGGCTGTACCAGATTCACCGTTGGACGGTCTTCCCCCGTGGCGGTCACTTCGCCGCAGCCGAGGAGCCCGACCTGCTGGCCGGCGACATCGCCGGATTCTTTGCCCACCTGCGCTAGGCATCGGTTCCGACATGGCGCGAGGTGGGCCAGAAAGCGGCCCCGGTGCCTTGGACACCGGGGACCGCTTCGTGGCCCAGCGCCATCGTCCACGGATGAGACCGGCGCCCGAAACAGTCGACCGGCCGGTGAGAGCGCGCTAGGCGCTGAACGTACCGAGGAACTGCCCCAAGGACGGCCTGCTCAGGTGGCCGGCCTCCTGCATGATTCCGGGGGTCTCCGGGTCGGTGGCGAAAGCCGTCCACCCCGCCTCGTCCCAGTCGAAGACCGCCCACACACGGTCCTCCTCGATCGGGTCGCGGTAGACCGTAGAGCCCTTCGAGCCGTGCGATCCGCGCTTGTCGGCGCCCTTCGTCCCGTACACCGCCAGGAACTGGTCCAGATCCCTGACCTTCGTTGTGGCGAGGATCATCGTCTCTCCCCTTTGCTCTCCGGGACCCCGACGGGCCCCTGACCTCCCAGCACATCGGCTGGATTGCAGGGATCCTCTGCCACCGCGCGGGTTTCCCGCATGAGGAGATCTCCTCATTCTGGGTCCCTCATCTCGCCGCCTCGCCAGACCCGACGCCGAGCGGCGGCGCCTCGGCTCAGTCCACGACGCTCCCGACCACCCCGTGGTCGAACGCCCATCGCGTCGCGGCCGCGCGGTTCGTCACCCCGAGCTTGGTGTAGATGTGCTGGATGTGGTTGTCGGCGGTCTTCGCCGAGATGTACAGCCGTTCGGACACGGCGCGGGTCGTCGCTCCATCGGCGATCAACCGCAGCACCTGGATCTCGCGCGCTGTCAGACCCGCGAGCCCGTCCCGCTGTCCGAGGGTGAGCGCCCGCCGGGCGAGGTCGATCTGGTGGAGGGCGTACTCGGCCGCGTCGTGAAGGTTCATCGCCGCCCCGGCCGCCGCGAACCGATCCGACGACTCCGTTCCCAGCGCGCCGTGCAGCCGCTCGCCGAGATCGGCGAGCGAGGGCACGTGGTGGAAGCTGGAGGGCTCCCGGGCCATCGCGCCCAGCAGCGTGCCCGCGACGCCCGGCCGGTCGAGGCGCTCGAACAGGGCGGGCACACTGGCGAGGGTGATGATCAGCTGGGCCACGGCACCGGCACGGCTGAAGGCCTCGATCGACGCGGCGAACAGCGTCAGCGCCGTCTCGAGTTGGCCGTCCGAGGTGTGCAACAGCGCGGCGTCCCGGGCCATGAAGCCTTCGAAGAACCGGACTTCGTGCTCGGCAATGTGGGCGATCCCCTCGTCCCAGGTGTCCAGAGCGCGCTGGGCGTCCACTCGCGAAAAGGCCAGTCCGACGATCCACAACGTGTAGGCCACCCAGTAGGGGTTGCCCAGCTCGCGCGCGGCGTCCACCGCCGTCCGGACGAGTTCCAGAGCCTCCTCGACCCGCCCCGCCGACTGCAGCCCGTCGATGTAGGCGGCAATCCCGTACGCCCGGGTCGGGCCCGGCAGCGCCGCGACGTCCCGTGTCAGCTCGATGTAGCGATCCAGGTTGCCGCAGTACACCTGTCCGAGGGCCTCGATGAATGTGGCGTAGCCCGGCTCGCAGGACTCGTACTCCTGCTGGCCCTCCAACTCGGTGGCGCGGTGAGCGTTCGCCGTCGCGAGCGCGCCACGGCCGACGAAGCAGGCGTAGCCCGCCGCGGCGTAGAGCCGGGGAAGACGCCGGACGTCGGCCCGGCTCGCCTCGTCGAGGAGTGCCTCCGCCCATCCGATGGTCTCGAACAGTTCGACCGAGAAGCCCATCAGCGCGGCGTGCGCGGCGACGTCGGTCGCTACCTCGACCTGGCCGTGATCGGCACTCCACCGGAACGCGGACCGCAGGTTCGCCAGCTCGGTCTGCACCCAGTCGACCTCCCGGCGCCACCCGGGCCCGTTCCACTGCTCCCATCTGCGGGCGGCCTCGCTCGCGAAGAAGGAGGCATGCCGATCGCGGGCTACCTCGCGCCCGCCTGCCTGCGACAGCCGATCCTCGGCGAACGTCCGGATGGTTTCGAAAAGGCTGTACCGGGTCCGGGCACCACCGTGGTGCGCCACGACCAACGATTTGCGCACCAACGAATCCAGGAGCCGAAGGACCTCGACGTCATCCGCGACCTCGGCGACGACACACAGCGTCGGCAGGTCGAAGCCACCCGCGAACACAGATGCGACCTGGATCGTCCTGCGCTCGTCGTCGTCCAGCAGGTCATACGACCACGCCACCGCATGCCACAGCGTCGACTGGCGTTCCGGGCCGTGCTCTGGCCCGGTCAGTAGCCGGAACCGGTCGCCGAGGCGGTCCCGCACCTCGATCGCGCTCATCGCTGCCATCCGCGCCGCGGCCACCTCGATGCCCAGGGGGAGTCCGTCGAGCGTCTCGCAGATCTCGATCACCGCCGCCGCGGTCTGCTCGTCGTGGATCCCGAAACCGGGCCGGACGGCGCCGGCTCGCTCCACGAACAACGCCACGGCATCCGACGTCACGCTGCCGTCCAGTGCCAGCGGCGGCACCGACAGCAGCCCCTCTCCGGCGACCCTCAGGTGTTCCCGCGAGGTCGCCAGGATCCGGGGGGTGTCGGAGTGGGCAAGGATCTCGCTGATCGCCGCTGCGGCCGCGGCCAGGAGGTGCTCGCAATTGTCGATCACGATGAGCAGCCGCCGTCCGGATACCGCCTCGGCGACGGTGCCGATGACGGGGACGTTGCCCTGCGAGGTGATGCCCAGCGCGCCGGCGATCGCGTCGGGCACGGCGTCGGCGTCGCTCACTGCGGCCAGCTCGACCAGCCACACGCCGTCCGGAAACTCCTCGGCGACGGTCGCGCCTGCCGCCAGGGCGAGGCGGGTCTTACCCACTCCGCCGACGCCGGTCAGGGTGACGAGCTGATGGGCGCGCACCTGCGAGGCCACCGTGGGCAGCACCTCCGCGCGCCCGATCAGTGTCGTGGCTGGCCGCGGCAGGTTGCCACGCCATACCTTCCCGATCACGCTGTCAGTCTGGCAGCGACGAGACAGGCTGGGGGCGCGCTCGAGGGAGGGCTGATGGAAGACGATCTGGCGCTGTTGACCGACGCGGAACATGAACTGAATCGGGTCATTTCGGCGATTGACGACATCGAGTTGGACATCGTCACCAACTGCCCGCCGTGGACGGTCCGCCGACTGGCCAGCCACGCCGTCAAGAACCAGCTGTTCTGGGCCGGCCGGGTCACCGGACAGGACCTCATGGCGCTGAAGGAGTCCATGGCGGCGGTGCCCTACGACGGAGACCTGGCACCCATCGCCGACGAGGTTCTCGAGCAAGCGCTGCGACTCTGGCACACCGACGGGGTGATGACCTCGCAGCACGCCACACCGTTCGGCGAGCTACCCGGAGCTGTGGTCATCAACTTCGCCCTCATCGACGCCGCCGCCCATGCATGGGACCTCTCCGCCAGCCTGGGCCGTGCGGTCGAGTTCCCGTCCACTTGGATCCCGAGAATGACGGGCGTTGTAGAGGTCACCTGCACCGAGCACGCCGTTGAACTGGGCCTGATCAAGCCGCCCACCGATCCGCCCGCCGACGCGACCGACACCGAGCGCCTCATGGCGGCCGCGGGCCGGACCATCCCCCGCGGAGCGCCGCATCTGACCACCCGTCGATGACGAACGTCGTCCTCCCCCACCGTCGGGTTCAGCGCAGCAGGTAGCTCAGCACTGGCCGTAGCAGCGCCGCGCGCTCCGTCGGCGTCGTCACCTGCTCGACGCCCACCCCGAGCATCACCGTGTCGCTCGTGGTGACCGACGACCCGAACAGCCCAGTAGAACGCTCGAAACCGCCCATTCCGGGCGGGCTGCCGGGTGGCGGGCCGGGCAGCGTCCACGGACCGAGGCCGGTCTCGAAACCCTCGGCGCTGAGAGTCTGGCCGCCGGCCAGCACCCGTGTGTCGTCGACGAATACGCCCACTCCACCTGACGCGGGGTCGGTGACGTAGCTGATGGCGACCTCCACCTGCTGCCCGGCGAATGCCGATAGGTCGAAGGCCACCTGCTGCCAGCCGCCGGAGTTGCCGGTCATCGCATTCCAGACCCCCGTGGTCCCCGTGTTGCCGCACGGGTTCCCCGGCGTGAGGTAGTGGGTCAGGAAGGGATGCTCCTCGATCAGGAATCCCGCCTCACACTCCGTCGGGACCTCGGTGCTGCTCAGCCCGCCTGCCTCCGGGAGAGTCGTCCAGTTGTCCTGGTCCACCGTGTGCGCCTCGACGATGACGTTGTCGAAGCCGGGTTCGGTGTCGAAGGACAGCTGGAAGCGCAACTGCGGATCGGCCGATTCGGTCACGCCGGTCAGGTCCACAGTCTGTGCCAGCCGGGTGTAGGCGTCGTCGCGGTGCAGCGCCCCGACATAGGCGGCTCCCTCCACCGGGTCGGACGGCCCAGGCGTGGTCTTCTGGTAGACGCTCGACACCTGGCTGCTGAACAGGGGGAACTCGGACGGCGGGAGCAGCTCGCTCGTGGCGACGAAGCTGCTGGCCTCGTCCAGCGGGTTGGACGCCACCGCCGGGCCGCCGAAGGTCGCCTCGGTGCCCTGGAGCGGGCGGGCCACCCCGTTCAGCCCCACGGGTCTGTCGTTCGCCGAACGGCTGAAGGCGCCGAGGTAGTACTGGGTGAAGTCGTCGGACAGGATCAGGCAGTCGCTGAAGAAGTCCTGGGTGACCACACAGTCCGCAGTCGGGTCGCCGTCAAGCCCGTAGTAGATGCCGCCGAGCGCGCTGCCGAGTTGGCCGTAGTAACCGGCGGTCTCGCCGGTGTACAGCAGCCGGCCGTGCTCGTTGAGGAAGTCCCGGACGGCGACCGTCAGATACTGCTGCCGCTCGGCCACCGCCAGGTCGCGCAGCGGACCGAACGCGAAGGTGTCGGTGAGCAGATCCTCCGGGTCCTGGGTGAGGCGGTTGTCACCGAGGTACCAGATCACCGCATCGAAGTGCTCCAGCACCCCGAGGTGGTGCGGCACGCCCTGCGCGGACACGTCCCAGAGTTGGGCGTGCCGCCCGGCGGCCTCCACCGCGTCGAGGTATGTCTGGGCGTACTTCGGGCCGACCCCGGTGGGCGTCTCGCCCGGGTTCACGCCCTCGTAGTCCTCGTTGGCGACCACCAGCACCCGGTCGCGAGTGTTGGTGGCCAGCCGGTACGTGAAGTGCTCGCTCTCCACCCGTCCCTTGCCCGGGCGGTTCCCGGTGAACCACACCTCGACCTGCTGGCCGGGGTTCACGCCGCGGACTACGCCACGGAACTCGGCGTAGTAGACGTCCTCCTCACCGCCGTACCGCTCGCCGCCCTGCCACTCCCGCACGTCGGCCGAGCGCGTCGGGCCGCCGGCCACTCGGTATTGCAGGGTCAGATTGCGGATGTCCCGTCGCGCCGTGACAGGGACCGGCTGCGGGTCGCCGTAGGAGGTGGTGAAGGGATCGATCTGGAAGTTGGGTGCCGTGCGCCCGACCGCGGAGACCGGGTCGTCCGGGTCCGGCGCGGACCTGGCGACGGACAGCGCGAAGGGGATGTTCTTCTCGAACTCGGCCTGGATCAGCGGCTCGGAGTCGGGGAAGTTGAAGACGCTCTCGCAGTCAGCCGGGTCGAAGTCGTCGTTTGCGTCCACGGCGCTGGCCGTCTCGCAGGTGGACATCTCCGGGGTGAATGCGAGCGTGCCGTAGCGGATGTGCGCATGTTCGGTGGTCTCCCCGTTGGTGGTGTAGAGCTCGGCGGAGATGTCCGGGTCGTAGCCGGGGATGGCGGAGTGCGCGTCGTCGCCGGCCATCGTCTCGTAGAGCAGGTCGTCCGGGGTCGGCGTGGCCACCTGCCACCCGACGCCGTACAGCAGCAACTCCGCAGCGGAGTGGTAGTTCACCTGGAAGGCGAACCCGATGCGGCGCAGGAGCCCGTCCAATGCCCGGGTCTCCGGCTCCGAGGACGGGGCCGTGCCGCGGTAGGTCTCGCTGCCCGTAGAGGGTGACGACCCCTCGTTGTCGTATCCCCACTTGGTGGCGAAGTTGCGGTTCGGGTCGACGCCGTCCAGCCCGGTGATCTGCCCGTCGCCGTCGTTGTCGCGCAGGTTCTTGCGCCACAGCCGGTTGCCCTCGGTGAAGGTGTAGTCGTACCCGTCGGGGTTGGCGACGGGGACGAACCACAGCTCGGTGCTGTTCACGATCTTCCGGATAGCCGGGTCGCTGGCGTAGTTGTCCAGGAAGTAGTGCAGCAGCCGCCGGTTCATCTCCGGCGTGATCCACTCCCGGGCGTGCTGGGCCGCCGAGTAGAGCACCGACGGGCGGCTGCCGTCGCGCTCCGTCAGGGCGTCCCTGGTCACCTTGAGCGCCACGATGTCTTGGCCCTGCACGGTCTGCCCGATCACTTCCAACTTGACCAGGCGGGGGTTCGCCGCCGCGGTGGCCACCATCTCGTCCCGGATGCCGCCGGGCTCGCTGTAGGAGCGGAACACGGTGTACCCGCTGGCGTTCTGCGCCGCCATCAGCCGCGACGCGGCCTGGCCGTCGACCTTCTTCTCGCTGAGCCCGATCCCGGCTTTGCGCAGCCCGGCGGCCTCGCCGCTGGTCAGCACGACTTCCACCCGGACCTTGCCGCCGGAGACCCGGCGTGTGGACAGGTCCTCACGGTCGATGCCGCTGCGGGACAGGCGGGCCAGCTGCCCGGCGGTCAGGTCGCCGACGTAGACGGTGGGCGAGCCGGGCTTCGACGAAGCCGCGTTCGCGGCGCCGGCCTGGACCGGCACCATCCCCAGGGTCAGCAGGCCCGCAACCGCCACCATCGCCGCACGCTTCATCGCGACCTGCCCTCCGCGGCCGGTGCCACGCCGCACTCGTCCTGAGGTCGACACATCCTTGTGCCGAGTCGTCATGGTGTCAGTCATTTGCCGTGTTCGTATCGGAACGCACGATTTCCTCCGGTTGGATCCTGTGCCAACGTTTGCAAGTTCCGGGCTCCGCGCGGCATGGGTTCCTGCGACGAGCGGACGGGTGTTCCCGATCCCAGAGGAGCGGGAGCGGCCTGGCCTGCCTGGGGTGTCGCAGGAGCGCTAGGGCACCTTCGCGTACACGGCGACCTGGCTCGCACTGTCCGAGCAGAAGGTCTGCTGATCCCACCCCGCCCAGCGAGCCTGTCGACGGAGTCCGGCGATCTTGGCCATGAGGTCGAGTTCGGACGGCCAGACGTACCGGTAGGGCGCAGAGTGACGGACCAGGCGACCTCCCACGACCATCCAATGATGCGACCAGGCCACCTGCTCGACGAGGTCGTCGAAGGTTTCTATCCCCACGTGGTCCGGGTCGAGAGTGAAGACGCGAGCGACCTCGCCGGGAGGAACCCGCTGCAGCTGAGGGACGATCACCTCGACCACGAACCAGCCACCAGGTTCGAGGTGAGCCGCTGCGTTGGCGAAGACTGCGAGCTGTTCGGCCTGAGTGGTGACGTTCATGATGGTGTTCGCCACCAGGTAGACGAGCCGGAAGCTGCCGGGAACGCGTGCGCTCTTCATGTCGCCGATCGTCACCGGCACGGCCTCAGCGTCCGGCTTGGCCCGCAGTTTCTCCACCATGTACGGCGACAGCTCGATCCCATGCACGCTGACCCCCCTCCGGCTCAGCGGAAGGGCCACCCGACCGGTGCCGACAGCGAACTCGAGCGCGCGGCCACCCTGGGCCAGGTCGGACAGCAGGTCGACCATCGGATCCAGCACCTGCGGCTCGTACTTGCCCGCATAAGCAACGTCGTAGACCGCCGCGATGTCTCGACCCCACGTGATCGAGCCCATGAGCGACAGTATGGTTCCGAGGACGCTTGCCGCCCAGCGATTATGTGGCCACGGCGCTGGGCGCGTGGCAGGCCAGCCGTCACGCCGCGTCCTCCCCGCCTAGGCTTGTCGCCGTGACCGACCTGCCCGTCCTCGACGCTGTCGAGCAGCGGGTCCTCGGGTGCCTGCTGGAGAAGGAGGTGACCGTTCCCGCGACGTACCCGCTCACGCTCAACGCCCTGCGCACCGCGTGCAACCAGACGTCCAGCCGCGACCCGGTGATGGATCTCGACGAGCGCACCATCGAGACCACCGCACGGGCGCTGCGCGACCGGGGACTGCTGCGCATTGTCTGGGCCGACACCGGACGCCGCGTCCTGAAGCACCACCAGACCCTGGCCGAGGTGCTCGGCCTGGCGGCCGACGAGCGGTCCCTGATCACTGTGCTGCTGCTACGTGGCGCGCAGAGCGCAGGCGAGCTGAGGACGCGCACCGAGCGGCTGCACCCTTTCGCCGACCGGGACGACGTCACCGCTTGCCTGCAACGCCTGGCCGAGCGGGCGAACCCGCTCGTCACTCGGCTGGAACGCCGCCCCGGCCAGCAGGACCACCGTTGGGTGCATCTGCTCGGGCCGGTGCCCGAGGCGGTAGGCGCCACCGCCGCCGTGCCCGAGGTCGACCGCGAGCGTCCCCTTGCGGAGGGCGCGGCGGCGCGTGACGACCGGGTCCGCGCCACCTACGGGGCGATCGCCACGGAGTACGCCGACCAGTTCGCGACCGAGCTTGATGGCCTGCCTTTCGAGCGCTGGCTGCTCGACCGAGTCGTCAGAGAGGCCGGCGGCAGGCCTGTCGTCGACGCCGGGTGCGGGCCCGGGCACGTCACGGCGTACCTCGCCGCTGCCGGCGCTGACGCGTGCGGCATCGACCTCACCCCGGAAATGGTCGAGCAGGCCCGGGCGCGGTTCCACGGCGTCCGCTACGACGTCGGCGACCTCACCCGGCTCATCCGGCCAGGGAACGCGGACGGTTGGGGGGCCGTCCTCGGCTGGTACTCGCTGATCCACCTGGCCGGCTCGGAGTTCCCCGCCGCCGTGGCCGCGCTCGCCCGTCCGCTCGCACCCGGTGGCATTCTCGTGCTGGCCGGGCACGCCGGCCACCAGGTGCGAGAGGTGACGTCGTGGTTCGGGCAGGACGTCGACCTGGTCGCGGTGCTGCACGACCCAGGAGACGTCGTCGCGGCAGTCACCGCAGCCGGGCTCCAGCACGTCGAGTGGTATGTCCGCGGGCCCATCCAGGCGCGTCAGGAAACCACAGACCGGTTCTACGTGATGGCCCGATCACCGCACCACTAACCTCGTGATGCCTTAGATGCCGCGCACGGCGTGGAGCAGGCGCTCTATCTGGGACAGGCCCAGCGGCTGCTCCCACCCCTCGCGGAACCAGGCCTCCGCCCGTCCCTTGGACGTCTCGTCGGTGGCTTCGACCCACTGCCGGGCAGCGGTGATCGCGAAGTGGCCGAACTGGGCCAGAACCATGGTGAAGTCGCTGGGATCCGCGAGCCGGCCGGGACCGCCCGCCCGCCGGTAGGCCCGGTACAGCCGAGCGGCACGGTCGCCGTCGTCGTAGCAGAACTCGACCAGTGGCATCGCCACTTCCTGTGCCGGTTCGGCGGCTCCGCAGTTGTCCCAGTCGATGACACACAGCTCACCGCCGCGGGCGAGGCGGACGTTGTCGGCCCACAGGTCGCGATGGCACAGCTGTGTCCGGCCTGACGGCCGGAACACGTCCTGCAGCGAAAGGAAGCCAGGGATGGACGCCGCGTACTCCGCCGCGAACGGAGCACCGGCGGCGGCCAGCCGTTCGGACGTTTCCTGCCACTCCTGCGCCGGGACGGGGTCGGTGTACCAAGAGTCGGTGGCCGACGGTTCGGCGGGCAGCGGATCACGATGCAACATGGCCATCAAGGTCCCGATGCTCTCCGGATCCAGGTCCCGTCGCGGCCCGTACAGGTCGACCCACGTGTAAGCGCGGAATTGGAGGTCTCCGACCGTCACCAGCACAGCGCCTGAGCCGGTCCGCAGCGGCTGCGGCGCGGCCACGCCACGATCCACCATGGCCGACTGGAACGCGACATCGACCTGGACGTCGCGCTCCGTGAGTCCGACCAGCAACTCCTTGACGGCGAACCACCCCCGCCGCGTCTTCACTCGCCAGATCCGCCCCTGATGGCCACGAGCCGCCACCAGCGGCTCAGCCTCGACATCTCCCAGACCGAACGCCTTGGCCACCGCGGTCACGTGCACACGGTGATCGCCACGGGGAGCGTCCCGGGGCGTCATCCGGCGGGGTTTTCGCCGGGCTCGACGAGGCCGGATTCGTAGGCCACCACCACGGCCTGGGCGCGGTCGCGTAGCCCGAGCTTGCTGAACACATGGGTGACGTGGGATTTGACAGTGGTCTCGCTCAGATACAGCTCTCCGGCGATCTCAGCGTT
>JBKPQU010000474.1:0-5630 GCA_046734255.1 Actinomycetota bacterium | reverse complement strand
GACTACCGCTGGGCCTCACCGGAGGCGGAGCGGATCTACCGGGAGATCCTCGACGGGCTCCGCCGCGACGTCCTCGACCAGCGGTTCGCCGGCCTGCGGGACGCCCTGGCCGGAATGGCGCCGGGCGCGAACGACGCGGAGCGGGCGGCCGCCAACCAGGCGCTGTCGGACATGCTCGCCGACCTCAACCGGCTGCTCGCCAAGCACGCGCGCGGGGAGGACACCCAGGCGGACTTCGAGGAGTGCAGGGCCGCGCACGGCGATCTGTTCCCGGAGAACCCGAGCAACGTCGAGGAGCTGATCGACGCGCTGGCCCGCCGGGCGGCCGCCGGTGAGAGGCTGATGGCCTCCCTGACCCCGCAGCAGCGCGAGGAGCTGGCCGGCCTGATGTCCGCCGCGCTCGGGGACCGGGACCTGGCCGCCGAGATGGCCGCGCTCACCGACAACCTCCGGGCGCTGCGCCCGGACCTGAGCTGGGACCGCCGCGAGCGGATGCGCGGGGAGACCCCGCTGGGCTACGGGGAGGCGGCCGGGGCCCTGCAGGAGATCGCCGACCTGGACGACGTGATCGAGCAGCTGATCCAGGAGCACCCCGGAGCCACGCTGGACGACATCGACGTCGAGACCGTCGAGCGCGCGCTGGGGGCCGCCGCGGCCGACGACGTGCGCCGGCTGCAGCAGCTGGAGCGGGAGCTGCAGCAGCAGGGGTGGCTGACCCGCGGCCGGGAGGGGCTGGAGCTGTCCCCCAAGGCGCTGCGCCGCCTCGGCCAGACCGCGCTCCGCCGCGTGTTCGAGCGGCTGGAGGCGCGCGGCCGCGGCGAGCACGACCTCCACGACGCCGGGGCGTCCGGCGAGCCCAGCGGCTCGTCCAGGGGCTGGGAGTTCGGCGACGAGCAGCCGCTGGACGTCGTGCGCACGGTGGGCAACGCCGTCCGCAGGCACGCGGTGGCCCGCACCCCGACCGCCGGAGGCCCGAGCGGCCTGCGCGGCCGGGCCGGCGTGGGTCCCGAGGGCCGCGGGGTGCGGCTCGAGGTCGAGGACTTCGAGGTCGTGGAGACCGAGCGCCGGGCGACCGCAGCCGTGGCACTGTGCGTCGACCTGTCGTTCTCCATGATCGCCGAGGGTCGCTGGGGGCCGATGAAGCAGACCGCCCTGGCGCTGGCCCACCTGGTGGCGACCCGGTTCCCCCAGGACGCGCTGCAGATCATCGGCTTCGGCCGAAACGCGGCGATGCTGTCCGTGGAGCAGCTGGCCGGGGTGGAGCCTGACTACGTCCAGGGGACCAACCTCCACCACGCGCTGCGGCTGGCCGGCAGGCACCTGCGCCGGCACCCCGAGGCCGAGCCGGTCGTCATGGTCGTCACCGACGGGGAGCCGACCGCCCACATCGAGCCGGGCGGTCATCCGGTCTTCGCCTGGCCGCCGACCCGCGCCACGATCGAGGCGACCGTCGGGGAGGTCGACCAGCTGACGCGGTACGGCGCTGCGATCAACGTCTTCATGCTCGGCGACGATCCCGGCCTGCGCCGGTTCGTCGACGCCGTGGCCCGGCGCAACGGCGGCCGGGTGTTCACGCCGGCCGCGGACCGGCTCGGTGCCTACGTCGTCTCGGACTACCTGCGCGCGCGGCGGGGACGCCGCGGCTGACCTGCCCATCGTCACCGACCGTCGCCGACCTGCGGCATTCGGGTGACGAGGCGATCACACGAGCAACCCTCCGTGGCGGGGTCACCTAGCATTCCGGGCAGTGCGGGACCGCAGCGTCACCGTCTGCTGAGGGGGTCAGGGTGGTTCACATCACCGAGCCCGGCACGGGCGGCTCGGCCCCCGAAGGGGAGGCCCCCGAAGGGTGGGCCCCCGCAGGGGAGGACCGGGACGCGGTTCCCTCGCGCGGGCGCCGCCTGGCCAGGCTGGCACTGGTGATGGTGCTGGTCCTGCTGGTGTTCGCGGGACTGGTCGCGGCCGGCGGGGCGTACGTCGTCCACCGCCTGGAGCGCAGCTACGACCGCAACATCCAGCGGTTCGGTGACCCGTTCGCGTCGATCCCCCAGGAGGATCGGCCCGTACCGGTGGACAACGCGGCGATGAACGTGCTGCTGCTGGGGTCGGACAGCCGGATCTCCGCGGGCGACCCCACGCAGTGGGTGGTGGGCGCGCAGCGCACCGACGCGATCATGATCGTGCACATCCCGGCCGACCGCTCCGCGGCGTACGTGGTCTCGATCCCGCGGGACAGCTACGTCCCCATCCCCGGCTACGGCAGGAACAAGATCAACGCCGCGTTCAGCTTCGGCGGGCCGGCGCTGATGGTGCGCACGGTGGAGAAGCTGACCGGGGTCCGGATCGACCACATGGTGGTCGTCGACTTCACCGGCTTCAGGGACATCACCGACGCGCTCGGCGGTGTGACGATCACGGTCCCGCGCGCCACCAGCGACGAGCGGGCGAGCTTCCGCGCCGGCACGTACCGGATGGACGGCGCCACGGCGCTGAACTACGTGCGCCAGCGGCACCACCTGCCCGGCGGCGACTTCGACCGCGAACGTCGGCAGCAGAACTGGATCCGCTCCGTGGCCGGGGAGGCGATCAGCGCCGGCACGCTGACGCATCCGTTCACGCTGGACAAGGTGCTCACGGCTCTGACCAAGTCGATCGCCACCGATGACTCGTTCACGATCGGGGAGATGCGCGACCTGGCGGTCTCGCTGCGCGGCATCCACTCCGACGACGTGGCCATGGTCACCGCGCCGGTCGCCGGCACCGACATGATCGGCGGCACCCACGGCCCGGCCATGTCGATCGTCCTCCTCGACCGCGCCAAGGACGCCGTCCTCTGGAAGGCCATCGCTTCGGACAGGATGGCCGCCTGGGCGGCCAAGAACTCCGACGCGATGCTCAGCACCACCGTCCGCTGACCCTCACCGGTTGCTCACTAGGCGCCGGTTTACTCGCCCAACGCCGGTCGCGACGGCGTGTCGCGGCGGTTTCGGCGGCTTCCAGTGAGCAAAGCGGCCGTCAGCGAGCAAGGGTCAGCCGGTGACGAAGCCCAGCAGGTCGTGGCGGGTCAGGACGCCGATCGGCCGGCCGTCGTCGACCACCATGATCGCGTCGGCGTCCTGCAGCGCCGTCCGCGCGGCCTCCACCGGCTCGCCGGCGCCGCCCAGCGGCAGCGTCGCGGTCATGTGTGCCTCCACGCGGTCGGCCAGGCCGGCCCGGCCGGTGAAGACCGCGTCGAGCAGCTCGCGCTCGCTGACCGCCCCGACGACCTCGGCCGCCATCACCGGAGGCTCGGCCCTGACCACCGGCATCTGCGAGACCGAGTACTCGCGCAGGATCTCGATCGCGTCCCGGACGGTCTCGCCGGGATGCGTGTGCACCAGCGCGGGCAGATCGCCGGACTTGGCCCGCAGGACCTCCCCGACCGTGACGGTCGCGTCACCGCGGAGGAAGCCGTAGGAGCTCATCCACTGGTCGTTGAAGATCTTCGTCAGGTAGCCGCGGCCGCTGTCCGGCAGCAGCACGACGATCACGTCGTCCTGGCCGCAGCGGCTCGCCACCCGCAGCGCCGCGACGACCGCCATCCCGCACGACCCGCCGACGAGCAGCCCCTCCTCCCGGGCCAGCCGCCGGGTCATCGCGAAGGAGTCGGCGTCGGAGACCGCGAGCACCTCGTCCGGAACGCTCTTGTCGTAGGCGCCGGGCCAGAAGTCCTCCCCCACCCCCTCGACCAGGTACGGGCGCCCCGACCCGCCGGAGTACACCGATCCCACCGGGTCGGCACCGATCACCCGGACAGGCCCGGTCGCGCGCGCCGCGGAGACCTCCTTGAGGTAGCGGCCGGTGCCGGTGATCGTTCCGCCGGTTCCGATCCCAGCGACGAAGTGGGTCAGCCGGCCGCCCGTGTCGGCCCAGATCTCGGGGCCGGTGGTTGCGTAGTGGCTCGCCGGGCCCTCCGGGTTGGAGTACTGGTCCGGCTTCCACCCGCCCTCGATCTCGGCGGCGAGCCGGTCCGAGACCGAGTAGTAGGAGTCCGGATGCTCCGGCGGGACGGCGGTCGGGCACACCACGACCTCCGCGCCGTACGCCCGCAGCACGTCTTGCTTGTCCTGGCTGACCTTGTCCGGGCAGACGAACACGCACCGGTACCCCTTGCGCTGCGCCACGAGCGCGAGCCCGACGCCGGTGTTCCCGCTGGTCGGCTCGACGATCGTGCCGCCCGGGCGAAGCCGCCCGTTGGCCTCGGCCGCCTCCACCATCCGCAGCGCGATCCGGTCCTTGACGGACCCGCCGGGGTTGAGGTACTCGATCTTGGCCAGGACCAGCGGCGCGACCTCCGCGCCGACCCGGCCCAGACGGACCAGCGGCGTGTGGCCGATCAGGTCGATCACCGACTCGGCGAACCTGATCCCCGGGTAGCGCGGGTCCTCGTGCCGGGACTCCATCGTGCCCACCGGACCATCCTGACAGAGCACGGATCCCCCGCCTGCTACCCGCCGCGAAGGCGCGCAGGGCAGAGTGGGGGGAGGCCCACGGCCGATGGGAAGGAGACCACGGTGTCGGCCCGTCGTCCTGGCCGCCCCCGGTTACCGTAGGAAGGTTCAGCGCCCTCGACACGTGCTGGAACACCTGGGAGGTTTCGCCGATGAGCCGAGCCCGACGGGCCCGACGGATCGCCGCGGCGGCGGCCTTCGGCGGCGGCGGCCTGGGTGTGCTCGGCGCCGCCGGGTTCGGGCTGCTCGTGGCCGAGGCGAAGCTGGCCCGGCGGATGATCGGGCAGCCCTTCGGGCAGACCGGCCCGGAGGTCGGCGAGATCTACGGGGCCGGGCCCGGCGAGCCGCTCGAGCTCGGGATGCTCGGAGACTCCAGCGCGGCCGGGCTGGGGGTCGACCTGCCCGAGCAGACGCCCGGCGTCGTGATCGCCAACGGGCTGGCCGCGCTCAGCGGACGGCGCGTACGCCTGCACCGGGTGGCCATGGTCGGAGCGGAGTCCTCCGCGCTCGCCGGGCAGGTGGAGCGCCTGCTCGCCGAGGTCGGGACCCTCGACGTGGCCGTGATCATGATCGGTGCCAACGACGTCACCCACCGGGTCCGGCCGGCTACCGCCGTCCGGGCCCTGACCGAGGCGGTCCGCAAGCTGCGCGGGGCGGGCGCGGAGGTGGTCGTCGGCACGTGCCCCGACCTGGGGACGGTCGAGCCGATCCCGCCGCCTCTGCGGCACGTCGCCCGGCACATGAGCCGGCAGCTGGCGGCCGCGCAGACGATCGGCGTGGTCGAGGCCGGCGGCCGGACCGTCTCTCTCGGCGACATGCTGGGTCCTGAGTTCGCCGCCCGCCCGCGGGTCATGTTCAGCTCCGACGGGTTCCACCCCTCCGCCGCCGGATACGCGCGGGCGGCGGCGACGCTGCTGCACAGCGTCGCGGCGGCGCTCGGCTACTTGCCGGATGCCACCGGCGAGCGGCGCGACGAGGTGCCGCGCCAGGTGGACGACGTCGCGCACGCGGCCGTCCGCGCCGCGAAGGTCGCCGGGACCGAGGTCTCCGGGACCGAGGTCGCCGGCGCCCAGCGCGGCCCGCGGGGCAGGTGGGCGGTGCTGAGGCTGTCTCTTATACACATCTCCGAGCCCACGAGAC
>JBKPQU010000473.1:0-8143 GCA_046734255.1 Actinomycetota bacterium | reverse complement strand
GTACTCCGGCTACTCCTCGCCGTCCTCTCCCACGCAGCCGTCCCCGCAGCAGCCGGCCCAGCAGCCGGCCGCGCAGCCCGCCTACACCTCTCACCCGCTGTACTCGAGCTTCACCACCGAGCCCACCCAGCCGGTGCCGGTGGACGTGACCCCTCCTCAGCCGCCGTTCGGCGATGAGCCGGGCCTCCGGGGGCGAGAGCCCCGCCGGCCCGGATGGATCGGGGTCGGGGCCGTGGGTGTCGGTGCCGCGGTGCTGTCCAGCCTGCTGACGGCGGGCCTGGTCAACCACCAGAACAACCAGGCGGACTCCGCGCTGACCTCCTCGACCGGATCCTCGCAGCAGGCCCCGGCGCTCGTCGCGGGCAGCTCCGTCGCCCCCGACTGGACGGCGGTCGCCGCGGCGGTCGAGCCGAGCGTGGTGTCCGTCCAGATCCGCGCGGGCAACGAGGCCGCGGAAGGCTCCGGTGTCATCCTCGACACCCAGGGCCGCGTCCTGACCAACAACCACGTGGTCGCCGACGCCGCGCAGAGCGGCGACATCACGATCGTGCTGGCCGACGGCAGCGGCTACGCCGCCAAGATCGTCGGGACCGATCCGCAGAGCGACCTCGCGGTCATCCAGATGCGGAACGCCCCTTCCGGGCTCAAGCCTGCAGTGCTGGGCAACTCCGAGGCGGTCAAGGTGGGCGACCCGGTGATGGCGGTGGGCAACCCGCTCGGCCTGTCCGACACCGCGACCACCGGCATCATCAGCGCGCTGAACCGGCCGGTGACCACCTCGCAGGCCGGCAGCGACAACAACGCCAACCCGTTCGGCCAGCCGCAGCAGTCGACGAGCGAGCCGGTCGTCACCAACGCGATCCAGACCGACGCGGCGATCAACCCCGGCAACAGCGGCGGCGCCCTGGTCGACGCGCACGGGCGAGTGATCGGCATCAACTCCTCGATCGCCTCGCTCGGCTCCTCCGGCGCCGGAGGACAGGCCGGGAGCATCGGCCTCGGGTTCGCGATTCCGATCAACGAGGCCAAGGACGTCGCGAACCAGCTGATCAAGAACGGCACGGTTGCCCACTCCTGGCTCGGTGTCCAGCTGTCGGAGGACACCGTGACGCTGAACGGCGCGCAGCGGGACGCGGCGATCATCTCCCAGGTCACCAGCGGTGCCCCGGGGCAGAAGGCCGGCCTCCAGCAGGGTGACGCGGTGATCGCGGTCGACGGTGAGCCGGTGAACGGAGCCGACTCGCTGGTCGCTCAGATCCGTGAGCGCAGCCCCGGGACCACGGTGAAGCTGACCATCGTCCGCGACGGGCAGTCGAAGGTGATCTCGGTGGTGCTCGGCACGCGGCCGAGCTGAGGCCAGACACGCCGGGCGGTTCCCCCCCATCCCCGGCGAGACGTGGCCGTGATCCTGGCGCAGCAGGGTCGCGGCCACGTCGCATTTCCCGGTCCTTCCCGCGCCGGCAACGCCGCTGACGAGGCGATGATGAGCGGGTGGACCTCCTCGGCGAGTGGCGTGACGCGCTGCGGGACGCCGGCGCCACCGCTCCGGCCGAGCAGTGCGAGGTCGCCGGGCGGCAGTTGCTGTCCCGCTGGCGGGAACCGAGCCGCCGCTACCACGACGAGGAGCACCTGCGGGAGGTGCTCACCCACGTCCACGAGCTGGGTCAGCTCGCGACGGATCCCGCAGCGGTCCGGCTCGCCGCCTGGTTCCACGACGCCGTCTACGCCGCGCGCCCCGGCGCGGACGAGCAGGCCAGCGCGGACCTGGCGGTCGAGGTGCTGTCCGAGCTGGGGGTCCCGTCGCCACGGGTGCGATCCGTGGCGCGGCTGGTGGCGCTCACCGCCGGCCACGACCCGGCCCCCGGGGACGCCGACGGCGAAGTGCTCTGCGACGCCGACCTCGCGATCCTCGGCGCCGATCCCGGCCGGTACGCCCGCTACGCCGCCGCGGTCCGGGAGGAGTACCGCGAGGTACCGGACGCCATGTTCCGCGCCGGACGGGCCGCGGTACTGCGCCGCCTGAGCGCAGCACCCAGCCTCTACCGGACCGAGCCCGCGCGGCTTCGCTGGGACCAGTCCGCCCGGCGCAACCTCGCCGAGGAGCTGGCGTGGCTGGACGGCGCCTGAGCCGGCGGTCGCCGTCGGCCCGAGCTCAGCCCGGTGCGGTCCCCGTCGTCGCCGCCCCGGTCGCAACCCGCACCAGGGTGGCGAACGTCATCGGCAGCAACGCCGCCGCATACCCCAGCGGGACCCAGGTGACCGGCTGATCGGCGAGGTCGGCGGCGCTCGCGTCGAGCAGGACCACCACCTCGGCGACGCCCGCCGCCGAGCCTCCCGCGCGAACCCGCCGCAGATACCCCACCTGCCGGGCACCCTCCCGGCCACGGCCGCGACCGGGCGGGGCAAGGTCGCCGGCCACCGCAGCCACCGCGGCGGCGACGTCCCCGCCCTGGACCCGGGTCGCGGGCAGCAGGTACCCCTCGTCGTCCGGGACCACCAGGACGGTCCTGCCCCGCACCGCCAGCAGGTGGACCACGGTCACCGGGCCGAGTGGCGGCTTGGCCGACAGCAGGACGTCGATCCGATCACCCGAGGCAGGGTCGAATCGGCTGGCCAGAACCCGCTCGCCGCGCCGCTTCGGCCGGCGCAGCCCCGAGGCCTGCAGGCGTCGGAGCAGCTCGCGGCTGCTCACGGGGATCGCCCCGGCCGCGACCGCGGCGGCGTAGCGCTCCTCCGGAACGTCGTAGTGGTCGCCCTCGAACCCGCGGGCGGGCAGGCCCAGCACGGCGGCGAAGCTGTGCAGCTCGGCGAGCGAGGTGTCGCTGGCCAGGTGGGACCAGCGCCGGCTGCGCGCCCGCCAGCCGGGTGGGTCGATCAGGACCGCCACCCCGTTGAGCTTAAGTCGCCGAACGGGCTGTGGATAACTTCCACGGGGTGTCGCCGGAACGTGCCACTCTCTGCGGGCGGTCAGCGCCCGCCCGATCGGAGCGGGCCACGGGGAGCGGCGGGCGAGCCCGGCGCGGGAAGAGGTTGTGATGACCCGGTTCGAGGTCGACAGCGAGCAGGTGATCCAGGCCAGCACGGCCGTGCAGTCCTCGGCGCAACGGATCGCCGAGGAGGTGGACGGCATGATGCGCCACCTTCTCGATCTGCAGGGCTGCTGGAAGGGCCAGGCGGCGAGTTCCTTCCAGGACGTGGTCAGCCAGTGGCGGGCCACCCAGGACCGCGTGCGGCTGGCGCTGGAGGACGTCCAGCGGGCACTGGCCACGGCCGGGCGCAACTACGCGGACGCCGAGGACGCGGCGGCCCGCATGTTCGCGCCATGAGGCGCCGCAGGCGGGGGCTACCGTCCCGACGGTCCGCGCTACCGGCCGGTGCCGGCGTCCTCGCCCGCCTGGGGCCCGACGAGCACGCACACGGGTTCGACCACCCCGACCGACGATGCGAAGTTGGCCAGCCGCGCGACCAGCACCTCGCTGACCCGCTCACCCTTGCGCAGCAGGACCAGCCCCGTGGTCGTGACGAGGTCTTCCTCCAGCAGCATCCCCGCCCGGACCTGCTTCGCGCTGATCTCCCGCCGGGTTCCCCGGGGGGTCAGCTGATGGCATCCCGCGACCATGGCGTTGACCACGGCGCTCGGGTGCCGGCGGGCCTTGGCGAGCCAGGGGGCGATGTCCTCGGGCGCCTCACCCGCGTCGAACTCCCTCAGGAAGGCCACCGCCGCGGGCAGCATCGCTGCGGCGAGATCGGTCGTCGGTCTCGCGTTGCGCGCCTCGTCGCCTTCCTGCTTCGCGCCGTCCAGCTGGCTGCCGACCCAGCGCGCCACCTCCGCAAGGCGCGGGATGTGCTCCAGCAGGCGGCGGCCCACCTCCGGGTGGCTCAACCAGGCCTGCCGCTCCTCCAGGCTGAGCTTCCCGCCGGTCTCCACCTGGTGCAGCACCTCGCCGGGCACCGCGAGGCAGCCGATCTGGCTCAGCATCGCGGCGACCGGCAACCGCCAGTCGTCGTCCATGCCGAGCTCCGCACTGGCCCCCGCGACCAGGATCCGCAGCCGGTTGGTGCGGCGCGCGGCTTGCGGGCTGGCCAGCGCCATCACCTCGGTGAGCACCTCGATCGCCCCGGTCAGGGTGCGCTGCAGCAGTTCCCGCTCGGAGCGGATCAGCTGCGCCTGGCGCAGGGCCGCGTCCAGGGCACGCCCGAGCTCCTCGGCCGGGCAGGGCTTCGTGAGGAACCGGAAGAGGTTCGCATCGTTCACCGCGGCGATGGTCGAGTTGAGGTCCGCCTGCCCGGAAAGGATCATCAGGACGGCGTCCGGGAGAACGCCCCGCGCCTTCGTGAGGAACTCCGCGCCGGTCATCGCCGGCATCATCATGTCCGAGACGATCACCTCGAAGGGCGCGCCCTCGCCCACCGCGGCCTCCACGGCGGCCAACCCCTCCGCCCCGGACCCTGCGGTGTCCAGCTCGTACCGCCCGCGCAGGGCCCGGCGCAGCCCGTCGAGCACGCGGGGCTCGTCATCGACCAGCAGGATTCGGTTCGGCACGTCGGCAGGTCCTCGCCTTGCGCTCGCGGGTCGGGTCGGCATCCTCAAGCTACTTACGGATTGTACCGATGTAGTCACACAGAGCAGCACCTCCAGGCGGGCGACCCGTACCGGGGATCCGGCTGGGCGACCACATCCCTGGACAGATGGGGGGAGGATGGCAGCCGAGCTGCTGGCCCCACTCTCCGGCACTCCTGCGGGGCCTGCCGTGGCCCACCCCGCACGGAATGTCCGGGTGGGGGACGCCTGCGCCGAGATGCCCCGATCCTCCGGGCTCACGCGATGACCCGGCAGCGCGTGATCTTCGTCGACGACGAGCCGAACCTGCTCGCCGGCCTGCGCCGCATGCTCCGGGCGAAGAGCCAGGACTGGGACATGCACTTCGCGCCCGGCGGCCACGAGGCGCTCGAGATGATGGCCGAGCAGGAGTTCGACGTCGTCATCTCGGACATGCGGATGCCCAGCATGGACGGCGCCCAGCTGCTCGCCGCCGTCCGGGCGGACCACCCGAGGACCGCGCGGATCGTGCTGTCCGGTCACGCCGACCGCGACATGATCATCGCGAGCGTCGGGCCGACCCAGCAGTACCTCGCCAAGCCGTGCGAGGTCGAGCTGCTGGTCAGCGTCGTCGAGCGGGTTCTCGCGCTACGCGAGCTGATCGGCGACCAGCGCCTGCAGGAGCTGCTCGGCGGCATCGACTCGCTGCCCAAGCCGCCGCGTGTCTACCGGGAGATGATGGCGCTCGCCACCGATCCCGACTGCGCCCTCGCCGACATCGTCGTCGTGATCGAGAAGGACCTGACGACGAGCGCGGAGGTCCTGCGGCTGGTCAACTCCGCGTTCTTCGGGCTTCCCGCCCGCGTCGACACCGTGGGCCGCGCGGTGTCCCTGCTCGGCCTCGAGACCATCCAGGCTCTGGCGGTCTCCGGCGCGGTCTTCCGCGCGGAGTCGTCCTTGCCGCCGGGGGTCGACCCCATGGCGATGTCGATGCGCGGGCTGCACGTGGGAACGCTCTGCCGGCTGTTCGCGAACACCGACGGCTGGCCGCGCGAAGCCGCCGGCGACGCATTCCTCGCGGGGATGCTGCACGAGATCGCTTTGCCGGTGCTGGCCATGAACCAGCCGGAGGCCTGGCAGCAGATCGTTGCCGCGGACGTGCACGATCCGGTGCAGCTGGACGCCCTGGAGATGGAGAGGTTCGGCTGCTCGGTCACGCAGGCCAGCGCCTACCTGCTCGGCACCTGGGGGTTCAGCGAGTCCGTCGTGGAGGCGGTGGCCGCGCAGCCGGCGGCCTGCGGCGCGGCGGGAACTCCTCCCCTGGCGGACCTGCTCGCCGTGGCGCGCCGGCGTGCCGTGTTTCCCGAAGGCGCGATCGAGTTCGTGGAGGGCGGCTACCTGACCGGGGAGCGGCTGGCCCGCTGGGAGGCCGCGCAGCCGGCTCGCTGAAACCCCGCCCCGGAGACGGCCACTAGGGTGGTGGGTCGTGTCACACCGCACGACCAGCACCCGCGACCCGTCTCCCGCTGATTCCGCGCTGTCCCAGGAGTTGTCCCGCGAGCTGTCCCGCGAGCAGGGATACCTGGCGGCCGCGCGCCGCCACCTCGCCCGGATGCGCGAGCGGACACTGTCCCTTCAGGTGCAGGGCGGTGACCGGGTCTCCAGCGAGTACCTGGCGGCGACCCTCTGGCGGCGCGCGGCGTCGCTGGTCGACGACCCGCTGACCGCGCTGTTCTTCGGGCGGACCGATCACACCGACGGCAGCAGGTGGTACATCGGGCGGCGGCACGTCGCGGACGAGAACGGCGACCCGGTGGTGGTGGACTGGCGGGCCGAGATCTGCCGGCCGTTCTACCGGGCGAGCCGGCGGGAACCGATGGGGGTTGCCCGGCGGCGGCGCTTCGGCGTGGAGTCCGGGAAGATCACCGCCTACGAGGACGAGCACCTCACCGACCCGACCGAGGCGGACCGGCACAGCGCGATCCTGGCCCGGGAGATCGAGCGGCCCCGGATCGGCCCCATGCGCGACATCGTCGCCACGATCCAGCCGGAGCAGGACGAGATCGTCCGGGCGGATCTCGGCACGTCGATCTGCGTCCAGGGCGCTCCTGGCACGGGCAAGACCGCAGTCGGCCTGCACCGGGCGGCGTGGCTGCTGTACGCCCACCGGGACCGGCTCAGCCGCACCGGCGCACTGGTCGTCGGGCCCAGCGCGTCCTTCCTCCGGCACATCGCCGCCGTCCTGCCCTCCCTCGGCGAGCTGGACGTCGCGCACACCACCGTCGACCGCTTGGTCGCGGCCCGACCGGCCCGGGGGCGGGACGAGGTGAGCGTCGCCACGCTCAAGGGCGACGCCCGCATGGCCGGCGTGCTGCGCCGGGCCGTCTGGTCGCAGGTGCTCCCGGCCACCGAGGCGCTGGTGTTGCCGCGCGGCGTGCGCCGCTGGCGCCTGCCCGCCCACCAGGTCGCGGAGATCGTCGACGAGCTGCGTGGCCGCGGGGTCAGGTACGGCGCGGCCCGGGCGATGCTGCCGCGGCGGCTCGCGCACGCCGTCCTGATGCTGATGGAGGCGGCCGGTGAGTCACCGGACGACCGCGTCCAGGACGCGGTGGCGCGCAGCCGCGAGGTCAAGCGGTACGTCGATGCCGTGTGGCCGCAGGTGCGGCCCGAGCGACTGCTCCGGCGGCTGCTCACCGAGCCGGACCTTCTCGCCCGCTCCGCCGACGGCCTTCTGACGGACGACGAACAGCTCCTGCTGGTCCGGGCCCGAGCCGGCGGGTCGCCCGCGGCCCTGCGCTGGAGCCCCGCCGATCTCGTGTTGCTGGACGAGCTCGCCGACCTGGTCGAGCGCACCCCCAGCCTTGGTCACGTCGTGCTGGACGAGGCCCAGGATCTGTCCGCCATGCAACTGCGTGCCGTCGGGCGGCGGTGCTCGACCGGCTCGGCCACCGTCCTGGGCGACCTCGCCCAGGGGACGACGCCGTGGGCGACGCGGTCCTGGCCGGACGCCCTGGGTCACCTCGGGCAGCCGCAGGCCGTCGTGGACGTGCTCGACCGCGGCTTCCGCGTCCCGGCCGCGGTGATCGATTTCGCCGCCCGGCTGCTCCCCGTGATCGCACCCGACCTGCGGCCGCCGACGTCGGTGCGCGAGGACCCGGGCAGCCTCGCGCTGCGCCGCCTCGACCGGGAGTCCGAGCTGTGGCCGGGCGTGCTCGCCGCGGTGGCCGACGTGTCCCGGCGCGAAGGATCGATCGGCGTGATCGTCCCCGACGCGTGGGCCGCCCGCGCCGATGCGGCCCTACGTGCCGCGGCCGTCGAGCACGAGGTGCTCAGCGATCAGCCTGGGCCGCCGCCGGACGACGAGCCCAGGGTCAGCCTCGTGCCGGCAACGTTGGCCAAGGGCCTGGAGTACGACTACGTGATCGTGGCCGAGCCGGCCGCGATCGTCGCCGCCGAGCCGGACCGGAGCACCGGGCTGCGCCGGCTGTACGTCGTGCTCACCCGCGCGGTGACCAGCCTGACCGTGGTGCACGCCACGCCGCTGCCGCCGCCGCTGGCCGGCTGATCGCGGAGCAAACCTCGCGGCTGCGGCCGGCGGATGCG
>JBKPQU010000472.1:0-15009 GCA_046734255.1 Actinomycetota bacterium | reverse complement strand
GCCCGGTACGCCGGCCGAGCCGCCACACCTGCTCGACCACGCCCGCGGTGTCGGCGACCGGGTCGGTGTTGGCCATCGCGTGAACGGCGGTGAACCCGCCGAGTGCGGCGGCCCGGCTGCCGGACTCGACGGTCTCGGCGTCCTCCCGTCCGGGCTCGCGCAGGTGGGTGTGCAGGTCGACCAGGCCGGGCAGGGCGACCAGCCCGTCGGCGTCGACGTGCACCGCGCCCGGCGCCGACAGCCCGGCGCCCACCTCGGCGATCACCCCGTCGCGCAGCAGCAGGTCGACCGGCTCGCCGCCCAGCGGGCGCGCCCCGCGGACGAGGTAGCCCGGGTGGCCATGGGTCGGGTTCATGCGTCCTCCGCCTCTCCGGACAGCAGCAGGAACAGCACCGCCATCCGCACCGCGACCCCGTTGGTCACCTGCTCGACGATCGTGGAGCGCGACGAGTCGGCCGCGTCGGCGGAGATCTCCAGCCCCCGGTTCATCGGACCGGGGTGCATGACCAGCGTGTGCCGGGGCAGCATCGCCATCCGGCGGGCGTCCAGGCCGTAGCGCCGGGAGTACTCCCGGGCCGTGGGGAAGAACGCCGCGCGCATTCGCTCCTGCTGGACCCGCAGCATCATCACCGCGTCCAGCTCGCCGTGCTCGCCGGCCAGCACGGAGTCCAGGTCGTAGGAGGTGGTGCACGGCCACGACGCCACGCCCACCGGCAGCAGCGTGGGCGGAGCGACCAGCACGACGTGCGCGCCCAGCGCGTGCAGGAGCAGCACGTTCGAGCGGGCCACCCGGCTGTGCAGGACGTCGCCGACCACCGCCACCCGTGCCCCGCTCAGGTCCGCGCCGGCCGCCCCGGCGCGCAGCCGGCGGCGCAGCGTGAAGGAGTCCAGCAGCGCCTGGGTCGGGTGCTCGTGGGTGCCGTCGCCGGCGTTGACCACGCAGCCGCGGATCCAGCCGGCGTGCGCCAGCCGGTGCGGGGCACCCGAGGCGGAGTGCCGCACGACGACCGCGTCCGCGCCCATCGCCTCCAGCGTCAGCGCGGTGTCCTTGAGGCTCTCCCCCTTGGACACGCTCGACCCCTTGGCGGAGAAGTTGATCACGTCCGCGGACAGGCGCTTGGCGGCCGCCTCGAACGAGATCCGCGTCCGGGTCGAGTCCTCGAAGAACAGGTTGACCACGGTCCGCCCGCGCAGCGTGGGGAGCTTCTTGATCTCCCGCTGCTGGGTGGCGGCCATCTGCTCGGCGACGTCGAGGATCCGCACCGCCGCGTCCCGGTCCAGGTCCGCGGCGGACAGCAGGTGCCGGCTCATCGGGCCACCCCCTCGGCGGGCGACTCGATCAGGACGCCGTCCGCGCCGTCCACCTCGGCCAGGCGCACCCGGACGCGCTCCGCGGCCGCGGTCGGGAGGTTCTTGCCGACGTGGTCGGCCCGGATCGGCAGCTCCCGGTGGCCGCGGTCGATCAGCACCGCCAGCCGGACGGCGCGGGGCCGGCCGAGGTCGGACAGCGCGTCCAGCGCCGCCCGGATCGTCCGGCCGGAGAACAGGACATCGTCGACGAGCACGACGATCCGGTCGTCCACCCCGCCGTCGGGCACCTCGGTCGGCTCCAGCACGCGGGTGGGCTGGCGGCGCAGGTCGTCGCGGTACATCGTCACGTCGAGCGATCCCACCGGCACCGGGTGGCCCTCGATCTCGGCCAGCCGCTCGGCGAGGCGACGGGCCAGCGGGACCCCGCGGGTGGGGATGCCGAGCAGCACGAGCCCGCGGGCCCCCTTGTTGTGCTCGGCTATCTCGTGGGCGATCCGGGTCACGGCCCGGCCCAGGTCAGCGGCCTCCAGCACCGTTCGCAGGTGGGGAGCCGGTTCTCGGATGGTTCCAGGGCGAGCAGGCGCCACGTGGCGACCTCCTTTCCCGCCTCACGGGACGGGTCTTAAAGGGTGGTCGGGGCCCTGCCGCAGGGCAGGCCCATTCCTCGGGGAGGTTACCAGCCGGTGACCGGCGGTTAGTGGAGGGCACGCGGCGTTGCTCCGTTCGGCGACTCGTGACCATGGATTCGCCGTTTCTGCTTGACGAAACCAGTAACTCTCCGTGACCATCGGCGCATGGCCTCCGACTACGCCAGGGCGCTAGGCGCCCGCCTCCGCGGGATCCGCACCCAGCAGGGTCTGTCCCTGCATGGGGTCGAGGAGAAGTCCGAGGGCCGCTGGAAGGCGGTCGTCGTCGGCTCCTACGAACGCGGCGACCGTGCCGTCACCGTCCAACGACTCGCCGAGCTGGCGGACTTCTACGGCGTGCCGGTCCAGGCGCTGCTGCCCGACGCGGCGCCGACCGGCAGCAGCGAACCGCCACCGAAGCTGGTGCTGGACCTGGAGCGGTTGCAGTCTGTGCCCGCTGAGAAGGCCGGCCCCCTGGTCCGCTACGCGGCCACGATCCAGGGCCAGCGCGGCGACTACAACGGCAAGGTCCTGTCCATCCGCACCGACGACCTGCGCACCCTCGCGGTGATCTACGACGTCCCCCCCGCGGTGCTGGCCGAACAGCTGATCGCCTGGGGCGTGCTCAACGCCGACGCCCGGCGCGCGGTCGCCGCGGAGGACTGACCCTGTAACAGCCTGTCCGGCACCTCGGTCGATCAGCAGTGCCGGACGGGGACAGGCTGGCACAAACGGCCTGTCCGGCACACCGGTGCGCGGACAGGAACGGGCCGATGCGGCCCGGACCGGCACGGCGCGCCGCCGCCGCTGCCGGGTGCGCCGTCCCCCGATCTCCCCAGGTGATCACGTGATCACGCTGGGCTTGATCTCCAGCAGGCGGGCCAGCAGGCCGTTGACGAATGCCGGGGACTCGGCCGTCGAGAGCGTCCGGGCCAGCTCGACCGCCTCGTCGATCGCCACGGCGTCCGGGACGTCGTCGTTGTACAGCAACTCCCAGGCCCCCAGGCGGAGCAGCGACCGGTCGACGGCGGGCATCCGGTCCAGCGTCCAGCCGTGGGCGTAGGTGGAGAGCAGCTCGTCGATCCGTGCCTGCCGCGCCACCACCCCCTCGACCAGCTGGACGGCGTACTCGGGGAGCGGGGGCTCGCCACCGGCACGTCCGGCGAGGCGCTCGGCCAGCAGGGCGAGCGGGTCCAGGCGGCGCTGGTCGGCCTCGAACAGCACGTCGAGGGCGCGCTTGCGGGCCTTGCTCCTCGCGGCCACCGGTCAACCGCCTTCGACGCCGACGCCCGGCCCGGCCGGGCTAGTTGACCCGCCCGAGGTAGTCCCCGGTACGGGTGTCGACCTTGATCTTGGTCCCTGCCTCGAGGAACAGCGGCACCTGCACCTCGTAGCCGGTCTCGACCGTCGCCGGCTTCGTCCCGCCGGTGGCCCGGTCGCCCTGCACGCCCGGCTCGGTATAGGTGATCTCGAGGACGACGGCGGCGGGCAGCTCGACGTACAGCGGGCTGCCGTCGTGCACGGCGACGATCGCGGACTGGTTCTCCAGCATGAAGTCCGCGGCCCGGCCCACGGTCGCCTCGGACACCGGGAGCTGGTCGTACGTCGTGGTGTCCATGAACACGAAGTCCGACCCGTCGCGGTACAGGTACTGCATGTCCCGCTTGTCGACCGTCGCGGTGTCGACCCGGGTGCCGGCGTTGAACGTCCGGTCGACCACCTTCCCGGACATCACGCTCTTCAGCTTGGTCCGCACGAACGCCCCGCCCTTGCCGGGCTTGACGTGCTGGAACTCCACCACCGACCAGAGCTGGCCGTCGATGTTGAGCACCATGCCGTTCTTCAGGTCGTTGGTCGTCGCCACTGCCGTTCCCGTCCTCGCGTCCCGCGTCGCGTTCTGTCCTCGCCGTCCCGTCGCCGCATCACCCCCGCCGCCGGGCAGCACGCCACCCGGTCGAGGCTCTGGGGATCGGCGCCCATGCTAGCGCCACCGGTCCCGCCCCTCGCGCGGGCAGGCGCGGGCAGGCGCGGAGACTCAGTCGGTGACCTCGGCGTAGGCGGCCTCGAGCAGCTCGAGCGCGGGGCCCTCGAGGCGGACCGGTCGGGCGAGATCCTCGAGGACGACGAAGCGCAGGAGGTCGCCGCGGGCCTTCTTGTCGCGGCGCATGGCGGACAGCAGCGCGGCCCAGCGGTCACCCCGGTAGGTCAGCGGCAGGCCGAGCGCGCCGAGCACCTCCCGGTGCAGGCCGACCAGGGCCGGCGGCGTGCGCCCGGCCAGGCGCCCCAGGACGGCGGCGAAGACCAGCCCGACCGACACGGCCTCCCCGTGCCGCCAGGTGTACCCCTCCACCTGCTCGATCGCGTGCCCGAACGTGTGGCCGTAGTTGAGCACCTCCCGCGGTCCCGCCTCGCGGAGGTCGTCGCCGACCACCCGGGCCTTGACCGCGACGCTGCGCTCGACCAGGTCGCGCAGCACCGGCGAGTCCCAGGTCGTGGCCTCCGACGGGTCGGCCAGGATCAGGTCGAGGATTCCCGGGTCGGCGATCAGGCCGCACTTGACCACCTCTGCCATGCCGCCGAGCAGCTCGGCGTGCGGCAGCGTCTGCAGCGCAACCAGGTCGCAGATCACCCCGGACGGCGGGTGGAACGCACCGACGAGGTTCTTGCCCTCCGCGGTGTTGATCCCCGTCTTCCCACCGACCGCGGCGTCGACCATCCCGAGCAGCGTGGTCGGCACCTGCACCACCCGCACGCCGCGCAGCCAGGTGGCGGCGACGAACCCGGCCAGGTCGGTGACCGCACCCCCGCCCAGGCCGACGACGGCGTCGCTCCGGGTGAAGTCCGCCTGCCCGAGCCGGGTCCAGCAGCCGGTCAGCGCCTGGGCGGTCTTGGCCTGCTCGCCGTCCGGCACCTGCTGGACGACGACCCGCGGACCCTGCCGCTCCAGGTCACGCCGGAGGTCGCCGGCCACCTCCCGGAGCGCCCGGGGGTGGACCAGCAGCACGCGCCGGACCCCCGGGCCGAGCATCCCGGGCAGGGCGTCCAGCACCCCGGTGCCGATCACCACGTCGTACGGCGCGGGCTGGCCGGGCCCGCCGACGCCCACGGTGATGCGGGTCGCCGCGGTCGTCACCGGGCCCCCCGTACGGCTCCCGCCTCCAGCGCCTCCAGCACGAGCTCGGCGACCTGTTCCGGCGTGCGGCCGTCGGTGTCGACCACGACGGTGGCCAGCCGCTGGTAGATCGGCCGGCGCTCGTCCATCAGCCTCTGCCAGGCCCTCCGCGGGTTCTCGACCAGCAGCGGCCGGCTGGTGTTCAGCCCGACCCGCCGGGCGGCGTCCCCGACGCCGACGTCCAGGAACACCACCGTGCGGCCGGCCAGCGCCTGCTGGGTGCCCGGGTCCAGGACCGACCCGCCGCCGAGCGCCAGCACGCCGTCGTGGCCGGCCAGGGCCCGCCCGACGGCCTCCTGCTCGAGTTCGCGGAAGGCCGGCTCGCCCTGCTCGACGAAGATGTCCGCGATCGAGCGGCCGGACGCGGCGACGATGTCCGCGTCGGTGTCCCGGGCGGTCACCCCCAGCCGCCGCGCCAGCACGCCCGCCACCGTGGTCTTGCCCGCCCCCGGAGGGCCGATCAGCACGATCGGATAGACGAGCGGGTACGGCGAGGCCGCCTCGCGCGGTGCGCTCATCGCCCGGCCCGCATCGGCTCGGGGATCGCGGCCAGGTAGGCCTCCAGGTTGCGCCGGGACTCGGCGACGCTGTCGCCGCCGAACTTCTCCACCGCGGCGTCCGCCAGGACCAGCGCGACCATCGCCTCCGCCACCACCCCGGCGGCCGGGACGGCACAGACGTCGGACCGCTGGTTGATCGCCACCGCCGCCTCGCCCGTGGCCACGTCGACCGTGTCGAGCGCCCTGGGCACGGTGGAGATCGGCTTCATCGCCGCCCGCACGCGCAGCGGCGCGCCCGTGCTCATCCCGCCTTCGGTGCCTCCGGCCCGGTCGCTGCGACGGCGCAGGGCGCCGTCCGGGCCGCGCTCGATCTCGTCGTGGGCGGCCGAGCCGCGGCGGGCCGCGGTGCGGAAGCCGTCGCCGACCTCCACCCCCTTGATCGCCTGGATGCCCATCAGCGCCGCTGCCAGCCGGGAGTCCAGCCGGCGGTCCCAGTGCACGTGGCTGCCGAGCCCGGGCGGCAATCCGTAGGCGATCACCTCGACCACCCCGCCGAGCGTGTCCCCGTCCTTGCGGCAGGCGTCGATCTCGGCGACCATCGCGGCGCTGGTCTCCGGGTGGTGGCAGCGCACCGGGTCCGCGTCCAGGGCGGCGACGTCGTCGGGGCCGGGCCACGGGGCGTCCTCGGGCACCGCCACCGGCCCGATCGCGACCGTGTGGCTGACCAGCCGCACGTCCAGCCCCTGGGCGAGGAAGGCGGCGGCCACCGCGCCCAGCGCGACCCGGGCGGCGGTCTCCCGGGCGGAGGCCCGCTCGAGCACCGGACGGGCGTCGGAGAAGCCGTACTTCTGCATGCCGACCAGGTCGGCGTGCCCGGGGCGCGGCCGGGTCAGCGGCGCGTTGCGGGCCTGCCCGTCCAGGTCCTCGTCCGGGACCGGGTCCGCGGACATGACCGTCTCCCACTTGGGCCACTCGGTGTTGCCGACCTCGATCGCGACCGGGCCCCCCTGGGTCAGCCCGTGCCGGACGCCGCCGAGGAAGCGCAGCTGGTCGGCCTCGAACGACATCCGGGCCCCCCGGCCGTGGCCGAGGCGGCGGCGGGCCAGCGCGGCGGCCACGTCGTCGCTGGTCACCCGCACCCCGGCGGGCAGCCCTTCGAGGACGCCGACCAGGGCGGGACCGTGCGACTCACCCGCGGTCAGCCAGCGCAGCATGCCGCGATCCTGCCACGACGCACCCGGCCCGCCTCAGGTGGTTCAGTCGACGGTGTGCATCTCGCCGGGGCACGCGGTGAACGTGGTGTCCTCGCGGCTGAGCACGGCGCAGGTCTGCGACCCCACCTGGGACGTCTTGTGGTAGGTCAGCTTGACGTCGTCGCCGAAGGTCTCCCCCGGCTCGGCGGTGAACTCGGCGCCGTTGACCCCGAACTGGGCGGTGCCGTCCGAGGCCACCTCGAAGACCGCGACGTAGGCCGTGCCGGCCGACCCGGTCGCGCTCGACGTGCTCGACGAGGACGACGAGCTGGTCGCGCTCGACGTCGTCACCGCGTCAGGCGTCGCGAACGGGTTGCGCCCCGCCGAGGCAGTGTCAGTGGCGGCGGTGGCCGAGGCCGTGGGGCTGGCCGAGGCCGTGGGCCGGCCGGTCGCCGTGGTGGTGGGCCCGCTCGGCGTCGCCTCGTCGCCGCCGCGGGTGATGAACAGGGCCGCGCCGGCGCCGACCAGGAGCACGCCGGCGGCGACGAGCACGAGCAGCAGCCGTCCCCGGGACCCACTGCCGGTGGGGATCTCCTCCTGCTCGGGCTCGGTCTGGGGGCCTGCACCGGGTCCCGTCCGCTTGAGGGTGCGCTCGCTCATCGGTTCACCGTCCCGGCCGCCCCAGCGGCCCCCTGGCCCGTCGTTCCCGCCGTTCCGGCCGCACCGGCTGCGCCGGCAGCGCCGGCCACGCCGACCGGCAGCACGAAGATCTCGCCGTTCAGGGTCATGCTGACCGTGCCGCTGGTGGTGCCGCTGCCGGAGTCACCCGGCTTGACCGCCAGCGAGTTGATCAGGAAGCCGCGGTGCAGCTGGGTCTGCAGCTTGCGCAGGAACAGCGCGGCCTGGAAGTAGTCGCCGGTGACGACGACCGCGACCGGGATGCTGACCAGCCCCGGCTTGGGCGCCGCGGGCTGGCCGCCCGCCGTGCCGACCGGCGCGGCCGCGGTGTTGACGAAGCTGGCGGCCCCCGGAGTCAGGCTGTCCAGCCGCACCCCGGCGGTGCCGGCGATCGCGTTGAGGTTGCGGACCAGCGCCGGGATCTCGGCGGTGGGCGGCAGCTGCTGCTGCACCGAGGCCAGCTCGGCCTGCTTGGTGGACAGCTGGGCGAACTGCGCCTTCAGCTGGGCGATCTGCAGCCGCAGGTTGTCGTTGCTCGCCTGCACGGAGACCCGCTCCTCGCGCAGCCGCGCGGCCTCGCCACGCCGCGGCCCGATCAGCAGCAGC
Organism: Actinomycetota bacterium; assembly: GCA_046734255.1. GTDB lineage: Bacteria > Actinomycetota > Actinomycetes > Actinomycetales > Kineosporiaceae > JBKPQU01. The sequence goes on along the minus strand of JBKPQU010000472.1, from coordinate 6,923 downwards.
CAGGTGGCGGCCACCAGCACGACGCTCAGCACGGCGGTCGCGGCCACCCAACGGCTCGTCCTGGTGGACAGCATCAGCCTGCCTCCCGGTCATAGCGGTGCGAGAGGGCATCGCTGGTGATCGTCGAGTTGGTGGAGAACGTGACGGTGGCGCTGGCTCCCGCGGTGGAGTCCTTGGCCGCCGCCGTGAGCACCGAGCCCTTGATGCCGGTGATCTTGTCCAGTGCGACCAGCCAGCCGGCGACGTCGTTGTAGTCCGTTGCGCCGCCGCTGATCGCCAGCGACCCGATCCCGGGAGGCGCCAGCGGGTCCCCGGCGGCGCCGGTGGCCGCCTGACCGGTGGTGGCCGAGGCGTCCATGGTCGCGGTGATCGCGGTCAGCCAGACGTCCGGCGTGGTGGCCAGCGCGATGTCGTTCATGTAGCGGTACCACAGCACGTCGGTGGCCATCGCCTGCTCGCGCGTGGTCTCGGCCGCCTCGACCTGGGCGATCACGGCCGGCACCGCGTTGTACTTGGCCTGCTCGGCCAGCAGCGGCGTGGTCTCGTCCCGGGTCTGCTGCAGCTCGGCCGCGGCCGCGTTGACCCGGGTCTGCGCCCACCAGGTGCCCATCCCGGCGAGCACCACGACGCCGACCAGGGCGGCGCCCAGGCGGTGCTGCACCCGGGAGAAGCGGCGCGCCTCGAGGATCTCCGGCGGCAGCAGGTTGACCCTCGGGACCGGGGCCCACTCCACCCGGACGGGCGCGGTCGGGGTGTCGGTCTGTTCGGTGGAGGTCATGCCAGGGCTCCGAGCGCGAGGCCCACCGGCACCGCGGCCAGGGGCTTGACGAAGTCGATCTGCTGCTCGTCCAGGCCGGTGTTGCCGATCCGCAGCGAGGTCAGCGGGTTGCCCTCGACCACCGGCAACCGGGTGATCGCGCCGAGCCGCTCGGGCAGGCCGCCCAGCCGGGCGCCGCCGCCGCACAGCACGATCCGCTCCACGGGGTTGGCCGGGGTGGAGGCGGCGTAGTAGTCCAGCGAGCCGCGGATCTCGTCGACGAAGTCCTGCGCGGTGGGCGCCACCGCACCGGCGATCTCGACCAGCTGGTCGGTGCCGCCGATCATGCCCGCCTGCTGCTTGAGGGCCTCGGCCTCGGTGGCCGCCACCCCCAGCCGCTCGGCGACCGCGTCGGTGATGTCCTGGCCGCCCATCAGGAGGATGCGGACGAACCGCGGGACGCCGGCGCTGTGCACGACGATGTTGGTGACCCGCGCGCCGATGTCGATCAGCGCCTCGGTCTCGACCTCCAGCCCGCTCTGCCGGCCCATGGCGCGCAGCACGGCGAACGGGGTCAGGTCGACCGACTGGCAGGCCAGGCCGGCGCGCTCGGCGCAGCGGACATTGGCCAGGACGGTCTCCCGGGCCGCGGCGACCAGCAGGCCGCGCAGCATCCGGGCCCCACCCTCGGAGGCGAACTCCTCCAGCGGGTAGAAGTCGAGGACGGCGGCCTCGAGCGGGATCGGCAGGAAGTCCTGGACCTGGAAGGCCAGGCTGTCCCGGAGCTCGTCCGGGGCCATCCAGGGCAGGTCGAGCTGGCGGACGATCACCCGCTGGTTGGCGACCCCCATCACGACCCGCTTGTGCGAGAAGCCGGTGGCCGACCACAGCTGCCGCACGCAGTCGACCACGGGCTCGTGGTCGACGACCTCACCGTCGCGCACCGCACCCTCGGGCAGGACAACCTGCCCGAACCGCTCCAGGGTGATCCCAGACCGGCCAATCGACAGCTCTGCGGCCCGGACCACGGATGTCCCGATGTCCAGACCGATGGCTGTACGTGGCGCCATGTCCACCCGTCCCTTCGCATCCCCGGCGGCCGCCGCGTAGTCGCGGCACAGGTGTTCCGAGTGCTCTTCCGAGTGACGAATCGGTGGGGTTGCGGGCGGGCTTGAGCCGTCCTGGCGAAGCGCGGCCCCTGCTCGACCAGCCTTCGCTCGTCCGGGCTAAGCGAGCTCAGACCCCGAACGCGCCGAGATACCAGGAGGCGACCGGCGCCGCGATCACGATCGCCAGCCAGGCGCCGGCCAGCATGAATGGACCGAACGGGATCATGGTCTTGCGCCCGGCCCGGCCGGCCAGCATGAGGCCCAGGCCGCTCAGCCCGCCGAGCAGGAAGCCGAGGAATGCCCCGACGGCCAGCTCGGACCAGCCGAGCCAGCCCAGGTACATCCCCAGCACCCCGGCCAGCTTGACGTCGCCCAGGCCCATCCCGGCCGGGTACACGAGCACCAGGACGAGGTAGAGCAGCCACAGGGCCGCCCCGCCGATCACCGCGCGGACGACCGATCCGAGGTCGTGGGCGGCCAGCGAGGCCACGCCCAGGAGCAGCCCGCCGACCAGGTAGGAGGGCAGCACGATCGGGTCCGGCAGGCGGTGCACCGCCAGGTCGATCAGGGTCAGAGCGATCGAGATCGCCGCAAGGTACAAGAACGCGGGCAGGGCCCAGGAGGCGCCCAGCCAGACCGTCACCGCGGCGAAGGCCACGCCGGTGGTCAGCTCGACCAGCGGGTAGCGCACCGAGACGCGCGCGCCGCAGCACCGGGCCCGGCCGCGCAGCAGCGCCCAGGACACCAGCGGGACGTTGTCCCGGGGGGCGATCGGCGTCCCGCAGGACGGGCACCGGCTGCCCGGCCGGACGATCGACTCACCCCGGGGCAGGCGGTACACGACCACGTTGAGGAACGAGCCGACCAGCAGCCCCAGCACCCCCGCGAGCAGCGGCAACACGGCCCCGGTCACGCCAGCGACCCTACCGACGTCGCTGCGTCGCGACGGCCGTTCCCCACCTCTGCCCCAGGGTCAGCCGTCGGTCAGCGAGCTGACCACCCACGGCGAGGAGTCCGACTTGAGGAAGTAGGGAGGCTGCAGGACGGCCAGCCGGCTGTCGTAGACGTAGTTCTTGTAGTAGCCGGTGGAGATCGAGGTCCCGGAACCGGTACCGACCGGACCGCGGAACTTCTGTGCGATCGCCCCGGTCACGTTCAGCGTGGCCAGCGGGTTGCCCTGGTTCCAGTTCTGCACGATGAAGCTGTGCCGCAGCGACAGGATCGCCGCCTCGATCGTGTCCACCCGCGGGGTGCTGTACAGGTTGTCGCCGCTGGAGTTGATCGGGTGGTAGACCCACACGCAGTTGCCGGCGGTCAGGCCGACGATGTCGGTGCTGCCGGAGTCCTGCACGGTCAGGTTGCCCGTGACGACGACGTCGTCCTTGGCGGCGACGTTCACCTGGCCGTCGACGGTGCCGGACACGTAGGCCGATCCGCGCTGGCAGTTGTAGTTCGTGGTGACCCCGCTCGAGGTGCTGCCCCAGGAGATCGCGCTGGAGGTCCCGGAGGTGTAGCTCTCCCCCGAGGCCGGGATGCCGATCTGCCCGGTGGTGCAGGTCACCGTGCCGGCGTCCACGTAGATCACCGGTGGGATCGCCAGCCCGGACTGCGCGGTCGTCGGCGTGGAGATGTTGTAGCACCGGGACGGCGTGGAGCTGTTCCGCGTGCCGGGACTGAGCACGGTCATCGTGGTCCCGGTGAAGGTGATCTTGGTGGCGCCCTGGTAGTAGCAGCCGGGGCCTGCCGGGGTCGTGGTGTCGCCGTCCACGTCCGGTGCCACGTACTGAAGCAGCGTGGTGTTCGCCACCGGCAGCGAGATCGCCGGGGCGTACGCCGGCGAGTATCCGGTCAGCGGCGGGGACTGCGTGCCCCACCACGTCGTCGACGAGGTCGTCCCGTTGAGCGCCGGCCAGCTGGACTCGGTGGTCTCGTCGGTGAAGTTCACCGAGCCGTTGATCTGCAGCGCGTCGTTGGAGTGCAACGGGCCGTTGACCGTGTCACCGCTGGTCCACTGGATGTTGCTGCAGCCGCTGGTGCTGCTGCGCCCGGCGTAGTAGTAGTTGGCGCACGAGCTGCTGCTGCCGATGATGTCCGGGTCCACCACCTCGACGTCGCTGAGGTAGACGTAGCTGAGGAATCCCTTGGGCCGCAACGTCGCGGTCAGCGTCCGGGACACGCTGTCGTGCCCGGTCCCGGCCGTGCTCGTGCCGGTGACCTTCAGCTTGATCTGACCGGTCTGCGCGGTGTCCGAGGCGGTGGTCAGCAGCTGGTACTTGTACTTCGCACCGGCCCCGCTGGTCCCCTGGATCGTCTGCCCGGTGGTGGAGAACGCCGCGTTGGACGTGTCGGAGCTGCCCTGCTGCCAGTAGTTGTCGTTGGCGGTCAGCCGTGACACGTACTCGTCGATGCCCGCCTGGGCGGCGGCCAGGGCGATCTTCGCGTCCTCGTCCCGCCGGGTCGGCGCCATGCTGCGCAGCGCGTAGGCCAGCGAGGAGAGCAGGAACAGCGTCGTGACGAACAGCACGCCCAGCACCATCAGCATGGCCGCGCCCTCGTCGCCGTGGCGGATACCCCGACGGAACAGCCGAATCATGTGGTGCCACCCGCCTTCAGCACGACGTTGTCCAGGGTCACTCGCACGGTCATCGGGATGCCGGCCACGGTCGGGTTGTTCGCGTCCGCGGCGGTCAGCGCGACCTGCACGCTCTGCACGGACTGCCGGTCGGCCGCGACCAGGCCGCCGGTCGGGACGGTCAGCGCCGTCGTCGCGTTGCCGCTGGTGTAGTAGGAGAACGTCGCCGCCGTGCTGGTCTTCAGCACGCACTTGGTGGTCCGGCCGGTGTCCCAGGCGTAGACGCCGGCGCTCACCTGGCGGGCCGGTGTCTGGGCCTCCACCAGGCAGCCGCCGCTGTAGTAGTACTCGATCAGCGTCGGGATGATCTCGCCGGAAACGGTCAGCGCCGTGGACCGGTTGATCTGCGAGTAGAAGGTGATCGCGTTGGTGGTGGCGCTGGTCACCGCCGACGCGGCGCCGGTGGGCACCGTGGCGGTGCGCAGGGTGCGGCTGACGGTCTCCATCCCGATCCGGGCGTCGGCCGCCGTGGAGACCTTCACGTTGACCACCCGGGCGGCCTTGAGCGTGCCCACCGTCACCGCGCCGATCGCCGCCAGCAGGATCCCGGTGATCAGCATCGCCACCGACAGCTCGACCACCGTCATCCCCGCGTCGCGCCCCCGGCGCGGCGTCCGCAATGGCCTCATGAGGTCACCGACAGCGTGATCGTGGGGGTCTTGTTGGTGGTGCTGAGCGTGACTGTCTGGCTCGTCGTCTGCGTGCCCGTGGAGTTCTTCCAGGTGGTGAGCGTCCAGCTGCCGTACGGGAGCGCGATCTGCCCGCCGCCGCTGACGGACGGCGTCGTGTAGGTCTCGGTGCACCCGGTGGTGTGCGCGATCGTGACCGTCCGGCCCACGATGTACGTGCCCGACCCGGTCTGCACCTTGATCGTCGGCGCGGCCACCGGCACCGTCACCGACGGCGTCGACGTGCCGGCCGTGCGCAGGTCGACGCTGACCGAAGACGGGCTCGTCTCGGTGCAGGCACCGACCTTCACCGTGTAGACCTCCGGGAACAGCGCCTTGACCGTGCCCGGCAGGCCGGTGGTGCACGAGGAGGTGACCGTGCCCGGGCAGGTGCTCAGGGTGTACTCCGACAGGTAGCTGTCGCCGACCCGAAGCGGCATCGTGCTCGGGATCACCGCGCCCGTGGGCGAGTCCAGCGCGACGCTCACCATGCGGGTGGTGTCGTAGGTCAGCGTTCCGCGGGTGACCCCGCCGGCGCTCACCCCGAGGCTGCCCAGGGTGGCGGTCTGGGTGTTCGCGACGCCGGTGTACCCGGTCATCGATGCGCTGACGGAGTACGTCGCGGGGCTCACGCCGGTGAAGACTGCGCAGCCGTCGTCACCGGTGGTCTTGGTGGCCCCCGACGACAGCGTCACGGTGACCCCGGACTGCGCGGCGCCGGAGGTCCCGGCGACCAGGATGGCCAGCGTGCCGAGGGTGGAGTCCAGCCCGTCCGCGCCCAGGCCGACCGCCTTGAGCGTGTCGGACCGGATCGGCTTGATCGTGCCCATGTTCGGCCAGGTGACGGTGACCGTGACGAGCTTGTACGCCAGCGTGTTGCCGGACCCGGTGCACACGCTGGTCGAGGAGTCGGTCGAGACGTAGTTGGCCAGCTGCTTGATCGTGTACGTCGTGTTGCCGACGACGGTGGTCGTCGTGGTCTGGCCGTCCGGGATCGAGGTCGCCTTCGTGCTGCGCACGTTCTCGATCTGCTTCATCGCCAGGTTGGCCGCGGCCGTCCTCTTGATGTTGTCGCCGGCCACCGCGGTGGTCCGCAGCAGGAGCCCGAGCGTGACGCTGGCCGCCACCGCGAACAGGCTCATCGACACCACGACCTCGACCAGGGTGAAGCCTGCCTCGCCGCGTCGGCGGATCATGCGGGACATGACTGCCACCGTCGCCTCCCTCCTGCCGCGAGGCGGCACTGGCCGCTCAAGGTGTCGTGGGGCTGGTGCACGTGCCGTTCTCCAGCCCGTTCTGGGCGGAGTACTTGTAGTCCTTGGTGCTGCCGGCCGGGTTGGTGAGGCTGACGCACCACGCGGTGCCGGTCCACCCCGTCGTGGTCGCGGTCGTGGAGCTGCTCGAGGTGCTGCCGAACAGCACACCGGTCGTGCGAACCCCCGCGTCGTTGCCGGCGATCTGGTAGTGGCCCGAGGAGATCGCCAGCGCCGGCGCGGCGGTGTTGTCGATGAAGTAGGTGACGATCTCCTTGGCCAGCTTGGACAGGTCCGCCTTCGTCGCCGTGTCCTGTGCCTTCGCGCGCTGGCTGAGGAAGACCGGGATCGCGATGCTCGCGAGGATGCCGATGATGATCATCACGACCAGCAGCTCGATCAGCGTGAATCCGCTGTCCGGTCCGCCGTGGCGACGACCTTCCTGGGCTGGCACCGCAACTCCCGTCACCAGGTCCTGCAGGGTGCCACCCGGACGTCGAGAGG
>JBKPQU010000471.1:0-19510 GCA_046734255.1 Actinomycetota bacterium | reverse complement strand
ATCACGCAGCGTGTACGCCGGCGCCTCGGGGTCGACGGTGATCGACGCACCGGAATCGCGCAGGTCATAGCGCACGACGCGACGCCCGCCGCGCGCGAGAGACTCGCAGAGCGCGTCGGGCCAAGAGAGCATGGTCGTGCCGCCCGCGCACAGAACGAGCGGCTCCGCCGCGTCGCCGAAGTGCGCGACGCCAAGCGTGACGCCGTTCGCCTCGACTGTCGTCATCACACCAACCCCTCCGGGATGACGACGCCCGAAGTGTGGAACGAGCAGATCGTCGGACACATCGTGGCCTCCAGGGCAGCGTCGTGGATCGGTGGCGCCGGGAACGACATCCAGAGCAGCGCATCCCCGACGAGCTTCGTCGCGCCGAACGGTCACGACCGTCATGCGTTCTCAGAGATGGACTTCCGGCGGGACGAAAACTCATCGCCCTGCCGTATGGGATGTATGAGGGGCCTCCGGTGAGGGCTGGTTGATCCAGGCGGCCTTGGGGCAGCCTCGGTGCCTCGGGTCGGCGGTTGCCGAACCGCTCGGGGTGAGCAGCGTGGGCTGCGACAGCCTCCAGCAGTGCGGCGCGGCCCAACCTGCTCCAGTGCCCCCGATGGCAGCTCACGATCCCGTCGTGACACCCCGAGCGGGGAATGCAGGGGGCGGACTCCTTGGCGCGGAGTCTCCTATGGGCAGCCGGTCGTGGTCTCGGCTTGGCAGGTGTCGGTGCCGGCGCCGCCGTCAGCGGTGTCGGTGCCGTCGCTGCCGATGAGGGTGTCGTTGCCGGCCAATCCGAACAGCCGGTCATTGCCGGCCAGGCCGCGCAGGATGTTGGGCCCGGCATTGCCGGTCAGGGTGTCGTTCCCGGATCCGCCGATGATGTTCTCGGCGTTGAGGACGTTGTCCCCTTCACCGGCCTGCCCGTCGTTCGCGACGCCGTCGAGGCTGGCGGTCACCGGCCCGGCGTGGTCGGCGTAGGTGACGGTGTCTGTTCCCTGCCCTGCGTCGAGGATGTCGCGGCCGGGTCCTCCGGCGAGCACGTCGTCTTGGCCGAGGCCGGCGATGTTGTCGTTGCCCGGACCCCCGGACAGGACGTTGCGGAACAGATCTCCGACCAGGACGTCGTTGCCCGAGCCGCCGGTGACGTTCTCGACCTGGAGCAGGTTGTCGGCTTCGCCGGCCTGCCCGTCGTTGGCCAGCCCGTCCAACCGCACGGCGAGGTTGGCCGTGCGGTCGGCGTAGCTGACGGTGTCGGTGCCGGGACCGGCGTCGATCACGTCGGCGCCCAAGCCTGCGTTGATCTGGTCGTTTCCGCCCAGGCCGTCGATGTGGTTGCTGGTGGCGCTTCCAGTCAGGACGTCATTGTGGTCTCCGCCGATGATGTTCTCCACATCGGAGTGGATGTTGCTGCGTCCACCATCGTTCGCGACGTCGTCAAGGCTCACCGCCACGCCAGACGGGAAGAAGGAGTAGGAAACGGTGTCGGTGCCATCGCCGCCGAACACGTCGACGGAAGCCGCGGGGGCAATCTGATCGTCGCCGTTACCGAGCAGGACCGTACCGCTGGACTCGGTGTAGACCCGGTCGTTGCCGTCACCAGTCAGGATGAACGCGGGTCCTATTGATGTCACGCCTACCGAGTCATCTCCGCTGTCGGTCACGACGAGGATTGTGGACACTCCTTGTTCTGGGCACACCACGCGGGCCTGGTTGGGGGTGTCGGCGCGGACACACGGAGCGACCGGCTCCAGCGGATGGCGGAGGTCGACCACCTCCAGCTCCCCGCCCGGGAAGTTTTCGTTATGGCTGACACTGATGGCGTCGGGATCGCCGGGAGAGGAGCAACCGAGCACGTTCAATTGTTCGAAGTTGCTGCCCGCGAGCCTCACCTGGGTGGGACAGCTGGCGGCCGCAGCCGTGGCCGTCGACGCCACCCCCTGCCCCCACCACAGCGACACCGCGATCACCGCGGCCACCGTCACCAGCCGGACCGCACCCAGCAGCCTCGCCCTACCAGCCCGCGGCGCGCTACCCACCATCACGCTCCTCCAGTCCGCCCAGTCCCGGGCTCGCTAGCGCCCAGTAACGATGACCTCACGCTGCAAGGAGACGCACCGGCAACCGCAGATACCTCCATCGACGCACCCGATGACCTGCCGAACCCTGTGCCTTAGGAACGCCGCTTCCCATCGCCAAGGTGCGCGCATCGCTGGCCGCGCACGTCTGGCTGCGGCGCGGTTGGCGGCACAACCGACCGGACTGCTCGCCCACGTACGGATGTCCGCACGGGAGTTGACGTCGGCCGGGCCGGTATGGGATCAGGCTCGGCCGCCGTGGACTGGCATCGGTCGACCTGGTCGGATCGCCGCCAGATAGACGGGTGTCTGCCGCTCCCACGCCAGCTCGCCGCGAATGCGCAACCTGCCGACGGATCCCAACCGCTCGCGCCGGTCCGCGTCGTCGAGCAGGGACACGATCGAGCGGGCCAACGCCTCGATGTCGCAGGGGGCGACGAAGACCCCGGCGTCGACGGCGATCCGTCGCGTTTCCGGCAGGTCGAAGGACACGAGTGGGAGCCCGAAGGCCATGTATTCCATCGCCTTCACCGGCGAGACCTCCACCTGCAGCGAGGTGTCCAGCCCGAGGTCCGCCGACGCAAGGTAGCCGAAGACGCGGTCCTCGGGCAGCCATCCGGGGAAGCTGACCCACGGTTCCAGACCGAGCCCGACAGTCATGTCTCGAAGCTCATCCAGGCACTCGCCGTCGCCCAGCACCACGAAACCGCAGTCCGTGCGGCCCAGGTCCCGAACGACGTGCTCCGCGACACGCACCACCAGGTCGACCCGGTCCTGCCTGCCCATCTTGCCGGCCCAGCAGACCAGGAAGCGGTGAGGCTCCTTGAGGCCCGGATCAGCCACGGCCTGGTCCACCCGGGCCTGCACCGGACCGTTCCGCACGACCGACACCTGAGCAGGTCGCGCTCCGGCGTCGATGAGCCTGTCGCGCAGGTACTCGTTGACGCAGATCGTATGGTGGGCGACCCGCTGGGTCCGCCGCTCGAGCCACCGCAAGGCGAGCATCATCGCTCGGGGCGGGTGGTCGTACCGCGCCGCGAGGAGCTCTGGCATGAGGTCGCGCTGGTCGATCACCACCCGGGTGCCCAGCCAGCGCAACATCCGGCAGAGGGGAAAATAGATGTCGGGCGGCTGGCACACTTGAAGCACGTCTATGCGTCCGCGCAGCCGCAACCGGCACGCCAGGACCGCAGCCCACCCGAACGAGACCAAGTACTCCAGTAGGTAGCCGATCGCGCCGCCGGGCTGAGTCGGCGCAGGGTACTCGAGCAATCGCAGCCCCGGGACCGCGCGATAGACATCGTTGTCCCCTGCCCGCATCGTGACGACCGAAACCCGGTGCCCCTCGGCCAGCAGATCGCGCACCTGCTTGCGCAGGCGCGTATCGACACCCAAAGCGACGTTCTCGACGATCACGGCGATATGGAATCCGTCGCCGCCTTCACGGGGGACACCGGCTCCACGGCGCGCTCGCACGCTACCGCTCGACCGTGGCAGGGGTGGGAACGTAGGTGGTCAGCCGTATACGTGCCTGGTCCGCGGCGGGACCGCAGACGGCCCAACCGTCACCGTCCGGCAGGATGCTCGAGCCGTCTCGGCGCCGCCACCACGCCGCGACCTCGCGTGGGAGAGCCTGCCAGACGGTGGGGTCCTCAGCGAACTCTTCGAGCAGCTGCTTCCACGCCAGCGCCATCCGCTGGTCGCGCGCATAGTCGGGATGCGCCAGAACGAGCACCATGCCGCCACGGTCCCTGATGTCGCGCGCCTTGCCGGTCCACAGCGCGCCATCTGTGTGCTGCAGGATCTGGAAGACCGTGTGGTCCTGGGGCAGCGTGATTGGCAGCTCGACCATCCGCTCGTTGAAGAACGGCAAGTATGTGCAACACCCGCCCGGCTGCGGCTCGTACGGGTCGGTGTCGGTGTAGGAGGAGTCATAGTCGAAACCGAGGCGCGGCATCAGGTCCCACGCCCGTTGGGTGGCCGGCGACCTGAACCCCACCGCACCCCACTTGTCCGCATGCTCACGGATGGCCGGCAGTCGCTCGTCCAGAAGTCGCCGGGAGGCGAGGTCACGGCCATCGTGACGGAGGCCGTGCACGCCGATCTCACAACCGTCGTCGCGAAGGGACTGTAGCGTCGGCTCATCGACGTCATACCGCTCCGGCACGAAGTTCCACGATGATCGGTACCCGTGGAGCCGCTCGACGTCGCGCAACAATGCCATGTCCGCGCGCCCCACATTGGTCTCGACGTCGTGGGTGAGGACGAAGGCCCACAGTTTGCCGTCCGGCCAAGGGTCGAGCCATGGGACCGGACACCCGGCCACGGCGGTGACAGTCTCGAAGAGCCACGCGTACAGGTCGTGCAGGCTTGGCTCGAGCGGCCAAGCCGGAAACGCCGGCAGCCTCTGTCGACGAGCCAGCACCCGCCGCAGGGCGAGCTGGATCCGCCTGGGCAGCAGTGGACGAATCACGTAGTATCCGCGGACCGCCGTCTTGCGCGGGATTCCGAGCATCGCCGCAGACCCGACTTTGGTGTAGCGCTCAGACCAGAGGTGGTGCATCACCTCGCCGGGATCGAAGGGAAGGAAGACGCTTCCCTGGTCGTCTCTCCAGACCGTGTTCACCGTCTTGCCGCTCGCGTCCGCGATCGGTTCGGCCGGGCGCCAGCCGGTGCCAAGGGTCGCCAACATCGGTGTCGGGTCGTCGGTGAGGACATGGCCCACAAGCGTGAAGTCATTGAGCCGGTAGCGGCCGAGGCGGGATGCTCGGCCGCGCAGGGTGCCGGCGCTGGTGGCAGGCAGCCAGCACAGACTGGGTTCGGCGGTTCCCGCGTCCGCCCGTTTCAGCCGGGCAACCGGTTGAGCCAAGGGCCCGACGCCTGAGACGGTCTCGTAGGGAACCCGGAAGTAGTCGAAGAACGCGAAGGGTTGTGTGGACTCAAACACGGCCGGTCCCCGCCAAACTCGACCGCATCACAGGCCCCTCTTGGCGGCGAGGTACGGCACGAGCGCGATCTCGTACAGACCGGGAAGCGGGTCGCGGGGCGAGAACACCGCCTCCGTGCTGATCCCACGCAGCGAGCGAAGGTACGGACCGACGCGGGTGTCCCCGGCGAGGATGTCGCGGACCGCGTTCGGCACGTCGGTCAGCAGCCGGATCCACCGCACGCCGGGTCGAGCAGTGACCTGCCGCACGGGAAGCCCGAGCTGGTCACGGTAGAGCAGGTGGGTGAAGTCGACGCCTGCCGCGGGTCCCAATGTGTGATAGCCCCACGTCCGTGCATTGACGTCGAGCAGCTTGTAACCGCCGTCGCGCGGATCCTGCTTGTACTCCAGCTCGACCAGCCCGTAGTAGTCGATCTCCTGCAGGAAGCGGATGGATGGTTTCTCGAGCGCTGGAAGCTCGATCGTCTCGACGAACGTGCTCGCGCGCCCGAAGTCCGACGGATGCTGGCGATGACGACGCGCGGTCATGCTCGCGACCGAACGTCCCTCCTTGAAGAAGGTACAGAACGCCACCTGTTGGTTACCGCCGCCGGGGATCATCTCCTGGACCAACACCTCGGCGGGATCAACGGTCGCCGTCGCCCGACGGTAGGCTGAGATCAGCTCAGCGCGGTTGTTCGCCCGCCAGGCCTTCGCTCCGGTGGCATAGAAGAAGTTCTCCTTGATTGCTGGCTTGATGACCAGCGGTTCGCCCGTCTGTATCTGATCGAGGTCGGACTCAGCCTGCGGGAACCACGTCCGCGGTGCGTCGATCCCCAACGTCTCTGCCAGTTGGTATGTCTGACGCTTGTCCCATGCTGGGCTGACCGACGACCACCCTGGCGTCGGAACCCGGAACAGCCCGGTCAGCATCTCCCGGTGGTGAGCGATCGCGGCGACCGTCTCCTCGCGGGTCGGGAAAAGGACCCAACCATGAAGCTTCAAGCGATCGCATACGTCGACGAGCGCGTCGATCGTCTGCTGAGACCCCCGCAGATCCGGAACTCGCACGCTGCGTTGCACGAACCGCGAGGAGCGGGCGATCGAGATCTCGTCGTCCAGGACGCATACGGGCACCCCTTGCCTGCCCAGGCTGCGCGCGATCCCCAGCCCCTGATAGTCGCCACCGACCACGAGCGCGCCGACCACTCCGGTTGCGTGTGACCGCGCTCTTGTCCCGCTGCCGGTCATGGACCTGTGCTGATCCATCCGGTCACCTTCCTCCATCCGGTCGGCGGTCACGCGGTGACCGCCGCCTGCCCCCGTTGCGTCCGGTTCGGCGCCGCCAGCCTGGCCAGAGATTCGGCGCCGAACCAGCCGCCGGCCACGAAACGCATGATCGGACCGAAGCTGTAGGAAGCCGGAGCCCCGAGAAAGTGCAGCCGCGGGACGGATGACTCCATGCCGCGGCCGAGCATGGGGTAGCCGCCGACGGTGCTGACACTGCGGGTGAGCGTCGGATCCAGAAAGGGGTACCGCGAGATGTCGACCCGATAGCCGACTCCGAAGAGCAGGTGGTCGACTACACGTCGATCTCCGTCGTCGAGCTCGACCTCGAGCTTTGAGTCCCTCGGTTGGGCTGCTCGGACGGTCCGGCCGAGGTGTATGGGCACCTTCTCGAGGCGTGGTTTGAGCCAAGCGGCACCAGCCGGACGGATCGCCCTGCCGGCCATGGGCTCCTGCAGGTTGCGAGGGAAGCGACGGAAAAGGTTCGGAACCGCGACTATCCGCGAGATCCCCATCGGGCCGACGTCGGTGGGGGCGTACACAAGGGGGGCCAACCGTCCGAGCCGCCTGTGGTACTTGCCGCCATGGAGCCAGTTCAGATGATCCGCGCGAACGACCACCTCGACGTCGCTCCCCGACTCGTGCATCAGTGCCGCTGATTCCAGCGCGCTCTGACCGCCGCCGACAACGAGCACCTGCTGGCCGCTGAACCGACTGAGATCGCTGTGGTCCGCTGTGTGCGAGGCCAGCTCGGGCGGAAGTCCGGCCATGACCGACGGACGGTGCGCGAAGGGGGCGATCCCGGCGGCCACCACGACCCGCTGGGCTCGCACCCGGATCCCATCGTCCAACGTCACGATGAACATGTCACCGTCGTGCTCCACCCGCTGCACCTGCCGGCGGTCCACGTCTGGTGCGACCAGGTCTTGAACCCACATTCCGTACTCGATGAAACGCTCGAGCGGCACAGGCGTCTGCAACGCGACCCCGGTTGCAGAACAGTAGCTGTCGAGGGACAACGGTCCCACGTGTTCGGCGATGCAGGTGGCCGTCCAGTTCGACCGAAGCAGCATGCCCTCCGGCATAGTGCGCCAAAAGGACATCGGGTCGCCGAACACTCGACACTCGGCTCCTGCCCGCCGCAGATGGGCGGCCGCCGCGAGCCCGTGCGGACCCGCGCCGATGATGACGGTTTCGATCTCTTCCACGGATCGGTTCCTCTGATGGTCGGTGTAGTTCGGCAGGCGAGCGCCGTACCGTCGACGGTCACTAAAGGTAGATCCCATCCGACCTTGCCTGTATGGCGGAATCGTCAAAGTGGGCAGAGAACCACTCGGGGTGCTCAATCGGCGGCCCTTCACCGGGGTGCTTTGTCGGGAATCAGTACTGATCCGAAGAGCTCGTTTGGGGAAATCATGTAGATCGGCTGTTCGCGTTCGGTGGGAGGGGCTGCTCTGTCCGGGTAAGCCATGTCTGTGACCGGTGCCCATGGCTGCGTCGGGGGATAGGGCTCTTGGCGTGGTTCGGTCCGAATAGGACGCCGCGATAGAGCAGTCCGGGCGCTCGGTCTCGGCGGCCTCGAACAGCCAGTCGACCACGACCCTGGTCCCTCCGGCCGCCAGCGGCTCCATCCGGAAGAACGCCGCATGGTCTGGCGTCAGATTCAGGAACGCATTGGGGCGCAGGACTACCCCGTAGAACAGCCGGTCGTCGGTATCGAGCAGCCCGGGCAAGCGCGGCCGGACCGCTCGTCCGCTCATCGAGAACGCCTCGATCTTGTCGGCGAGCTCCGCGCCGCGCCCGCGGTCCCGCCTCCAGGGCCGGTCCTGGTGATCCTCGGCTTATGGAGTGGCTGCCGTGCGGTCCGCTTGTAGCGTCGAGTGGTGGACAACAGGCGTGGGGTCGGTGTGAGCGCCGGCAGATGGACCGACGATGAACTGCACAGGGTCGGCGGCGTAGTCGAACTCGATCTTGTGGTCCGCGGTCGAGATGGTGAGATGCGGCCCTACACCACGATGTGGATCGTCCGCGTCGGCGATGACCTCTACGTCCGGTCCGCGGGTGGGCCGAACCGCCCGTGGTACCGCAACGCACGCGCCAGCGGCACCGGCCGTCTTCGTGCCGGTGGGATCGAGCGCGATGTCACGTTCGGTCACGCCGACCCTGACATCCACGATGCGGTCGACTCGGCCTACCACGCGAAGTACGACCGTTTCGGGCCGGGACCGGTCGGTCACGTCACCGGCCCGGACGCCCACCCGGTCACCATCCGCCTGGTTCGGAGCGCATCATGAGCGACGTTGTCGTCGTCATTGGACCGGGATCGATCGGACAAGCGATCGCCCGGCGCGTCAGCACCGGCAAGCACGTCGTGCTGGCCGACCTGCGTCAGGGGAACGCCGACGCCGCTGCCGACGTGATGCGCAACGCCGGGTTCGACGTGAGCACCACCACCGTGGACGTGTCCTCGCGGGAGTCGGTCCACGCGCTCGTCGAAACCGCGACGGCGCGCGGCGACATCACCGGTCTCATCCACGCGGCCGGGGTCTCACCCAGCCAAGCGCCGCCCGAGGCCATCCTCGCCGTCGACCTTTACGGAACCGCCGTCGTGCTCGAGGAGTTCGGCAATGTCATCGCCCGCGGCGGCGCGGGCGTCGTTATCGCCTCGCAGTCCGGGCATCGCCTCGGGGCCCTGACTCCTGAGCAGAACGCCGCGCTCGCGACCACTCCTGCCGAGGAGCTGCTGAAGCTGCCGATGCTCCAGCCCGACCAGGTCACCGATACGCTCCACGCCTACCAGCTCGCCAAACGAGGCAACGCGTTGCGCGTCATGGCCGAAGCGGTTAGGTGGGCCAAGCGCGACGCCCGGGTCAACACGATCAGCCCGGGCATCGTCATCACCCCGCTCGCCGTCGATGAACTGACGGGACCGCGTGGTGAGGGCTACCGGCGCATGATCGAACTTAGCCCCGTCGGCCGCGCAGGCACGCCGGACGAGGTCGCATCCGTTGCCGCGCTCCTCATGGGTTCCGACGGCGGCTTCATCACCGGCAGTGACTTCTTGATGGATGGTGGCGTCACTGCTTCCTACTTCTTCGGCGGACTTGCGCCCCAGTCCTGACTTCCCGAACCGCCATTAGTACCCCACCGCCCGATTCCCCACCTTGAAGGGATACCTGATCATGTCCACCTGGTTGATCACCGGTTGCTCCACGGGGCTCGGCCGCCACCTGGCCGAAACGGTGTCGGCGCAAGGACACAACGTGGTCGTCACCGCCCGCGACGCCGCCACGGTCCAAGACCTCGTCGACGCCCATTCCGATACCGGGCTCGCGTTGTCACTGGACGTCACCGACCCAGCCCAGGTAGCGGCCGCCGCGCAGCAGTCCGAGGAGCGCTTCGGGGGCGTCGACGTGCTGGTGAACAACGCTGGATACGGGTATCGGGCCGCGGTCGAGGAAGGGGAAGAGGCCGAGGTCGCCAAGCTGTTCGCAACCAACTTCTTCGGCCCGGTCGAGATGATCAAGGCGCTATTGCCCGGCATGCGGGCTCGGCGCCATGGCGCCATCGTCAACATCTCATCCATCGGAGCGCGGATCAGCCCACCCGGATCGGGCTACTACTCTGCGAGCAAGGCCGCCCTGGAGGGCATGTCCGCCTCCCTTTACAAGGAGGTCCGCCCGCTCGGCATCAACGTGACGATAGTCGAACCCGGTGGGTTCCGGACCGACTTCGCGGGCCGTTCGTTGCAGCAGTCGCCTCACGCGATCGCCGACTATGCGGAGACGGCAGGGCGCCGGCGCAAGGAGAGCGACACAGCGCATGGAAACCAGCCCGGCGACCCCGCCCGCGCAGCGCAGGCGATCATCAGCGCTGTCGAAGCCCCGGATCCGCCGTTCCTCCTCTTGCTCGGCGCGGACGCACTCCAGGGCTTCAACGCCGTACTCGAAGCACAGCGCAAGGAGCTGGAGTCGTGGGAAAGCCTCACCCTCAGCACCGGCTTCCCTACCTGAGGCCAACCGCTCGACACAGCGGCTTCAAGAGGAGGAGCGGGCGGATGGGTCAGCACCCGCGCAGCCGCCCCGTGCCCTGAAGGCGCTGTCACCAGAGAGGCGGCACCAGCACACCCTACGTGCCGGCGGAGACCACGGTTGATGCTCGGCAGCGGACACCCTGGTCCCGTCCTGGGAGCGGATCGAGCCGGTCAGCGGTCGATCATTGCCTGCATCTGTTCCGGGTAGCGGTCGCCCTGTACCTCGATGCGGGCGGACGCCCCGTCGAGGTCGGCGACGTCGTCGGGTGTCAGCTCCAGGTCGGCGGCGCCGAGGTTCTCCTCGAGCCGCTCGAGTCGCCGGGTGCCGGGGATCGGGACGATCCACGGCTGCTTGGTGAGGAGCCAGCCCAGCGCGACCTGGGCTGGCGTGGCACCCTTCGCGTCGGCGATGCGGCGGACCAGGTCGACCACGGCCTGGTTGGCCTGCCGGGCGTCCGCGGTGAACCGAGGGATGACGCCGCGGATGTCCCCGGCGGCGAAGTCCTGGCCGGCGGCGACGGTGCCGGTGAGGTAGCCCTTGCCGAGCGGGCTGAACGGCACTAGGCCGATCTCCAGCTCCTGCAGGGTGGGAATGATCTCGGCTTCCGGCTCCCGCCACCACAGCGAGTACTCGCTCTGCAGTGCCGCGATGGGGTGAACGGCGTGGGCCCGCCGGATGGTACGGACGCCGGCCTCGGACAGCCCGAAGTGCCGGACCTTCCCGGTGTCGATGAGCTCCGCGACTGCGCCGGCGACGTCCTCGATCGGCACCTGTGGGTCCACCCGGTGCTGGTACAGCAGATCGATCGTCTCGACCCCGAGCCGTCGTAACGACCCGTCGATCGCGCGGCGGATCGAGTCGGGCCGGCTGGACAGCCCGGTCTGCCCGCCCTGATCGTCGAAGGCGAACCCGAACTTGGTCGCGATGACGACCTGCTCACGCACCGGGGCGAGCGCTTCACCGACCAGCTCCTCGTTGACGAACGGGCCATACACCTCGGCAGTATCGAAGAAGGTAACCCCGCGGTCCACCGCCGCCCGCAGCACCGCGATCATGTCATCGCGGTCGCCGGGATTCGGCCCGTAACTCTGGCTCATCCCCATGCAGCCGAACCCGATCGCCGACACCTCAAGGCCGCCGCTGCCCAGCCTGCGCTTCTCCATGGCACTGCCTCACTGTGTGAGTGACCCGGCACGGCCGGACAAGAAGCTCGAGCACCTGCCGGTCAACCCTCGGCACCCTAGCTCACGTGGGCGGGAGGAACGGCCCAGGCCGCGGGCCTTCAGCGACCTGAGGAAGCTGGTCCAGAACGCGCCGTCCTCGCTGTCACGAACGCGGCGACCTCGATGTCCAGGTCGGCGCAGATCCGCGACACCTCCCGACCGGGCATTCATGGCGCCGGCTGTCGGCTCTGGCTGAAGCTGGTCGCGTACGGGGCGGTGGAGTCAGCGCCGACCCAGACGTCGAAGACGGTGTCGTCGAGGACCCAGTCGCGCGTGACAGTGCTCCAGTAACGCCGGTGCTCGGGCCTGAGCGTGAACCGGACCTGCTGGGAGGCGCGCGGCGCGAGGGTGACACGCTGGAAGCCCTTGAGCTCTCGGATGGGTCGGGAAGCGGACCCGTAGCGTTGATGGAGGTAGAGCTGGGCCACCTCCGTGGCCTCGCGGGCGCCGACGTTGGTAACTCGTGCTGTCACCGTGACGGACTCGTCCGGCGCGACGGATTGCGGGTGGAGGGTCAGATCGGAGTATTCGAACCGTCCATAGCTGAGACCGTGCCCGAACGGGAACAGCGGCGTGCTCTGCTCGTCCCAATAGCGCCTGGCCTGATTCTCCGGCTCGTGCGAGCGCGTGTGCGCGTAGGGCATCGGCACTTGCCCGACCGTGCGCGGCCAGGTGAAGGGAAGCTTCCCGCCCGGTGAGACGTCGCCGAACAGCAGGTTCGCGACGGCCGACCCGCCCTGGCTGCCGGGGTACCAGATGTCGAGGATGGCGGGCACGTGCTCAGCAGCCCAGCGCAGGTCCAGCGGGCGGCCGTTCATCACGAGCAGGACGACCGGTGTGCCGGTGGCGACCACGGCCTGGAGCAGACTCAGCTGACGCCCGGGCAGCTCGAGCGAGGAACGCGAGGCAGCCTCGCCGATCATGTTCTGCCACTCCCCGGCGACCACCACCGCGACGTCGGCGTGACGGGCCAGGTCGACCGCGCGCTGCAGCTCGGCGTCGTCGTCGAACCCCTCTGGATCCACCGGCGCGTTGCCGCCGAACATGTCGAACATCGACGGGAAGGTCCGCTGCGCCGGCCGGACACCCGACGCGTGGTCTACCCGGATCCGGTCGCCGACCTTGCGGCGCAGACCGTCCAGCATGGTCACCGTCTCGTCCAGGTCGAAGTCGAACACCCACGGCCCCAACGTGTCGCGACGGGAGTCGGCCAGCGGGCCCAGGACGGCGACCGAGGTCAGGGCGCCCGCGTCCAGCGGCAGCAGCTCGCCCTCGTTGCGCAGCAGCACCGCGGACCGTTCGGCGGCGACCCGGGCGACCACACGGTGCGCGGGGTCAGCCAACACCTCCCGGGCCCGGACTTCGTCGACGTACGGCTGGTCGAACAGGCCCAGCCGCACCTTCGCCTCCAGAATCCGCCGCACGCTCGCGTCCAGCACGTCGTCCGCAACCTCGCCGGCCTCCAGCGCCGCGGGCAGGTGCGCGTACGCCGGATCTTGAACGGCCATCTCCATGTCCACGCCGGCTTGGAGCGCGCGTGCGGCGGCGTCCCTGATGTCCGAGGCGAATCCGTGGGTGACGAGGTTGCGAACCACGTTCGCGTCGCTGACGACGAACCCTTCAAAGCCCCAACTCTCGCGCAGGACCTCGGTGAACAGCCATTGGCTGGCCCCTGCAGGGACGCCGTTGAGGTCCATATAGGCGGTCATGACGTTGCCGGCGCCCGCGTCCACGGCGGCCTTGAAGGGCGGGAAAACAACGTTCCACAGCTCGTTTTCGGACATATCGACCTCGTCGTAGTCACGGCCGCCGAGGGCGAAGCCGTAGCCCGCGAAGTGCTTCGGCCCGGCAATGACCCGGTCGGCGTAGCCGTAGTTGTCGCCCTGGAAGCCGCGCACCTGCGCCGCGGCGACGGCCGCCCCGAGGAAGGGGTCCTCGCCGGCGCCCTCGATGATCCGGCCCCAGCGGGGGTCGCGGGCGATATCGACCATCGGACCGAAGGCCCAGTGGATGCCCACCGCGCGGGCCTCGCGGGCGGCGACTGCCTGACCGCGCTCGATCGTCTCCAGGTCCCATGAAGCGGCCATCGCGATCGGCACAGGAAAGATGGTGCGCAGGCCGTGGATGACGTCGAACCCGAAAAGAGCCGGGATGCCCAGCCGATTGCCTTCGATCGTGAGCCGCTGCAGTCGATTGATCTGGGTGGGATCGGTCTCGAACAGAAGTGAGCCCGCGCCACCGCGTCCGAGTGCCTCCTCCACCGCGCGCGTCTGAGCCTCTGGGTCGACTCCGAGCGCCGACTCGTCGGTCGTCCCGCCGGGGAGCCGGAAGTAGAAGTACTGGGTCAGTTGACCGGCCTTTTCGGCCGGCGTCATCTGACGCAGCAGTTGGTCCACCCGGTCGGCGATCTCGCTGGTGTCGGGAGCGTGCTGTACCTGCTGCCGGATTCGTTGTGGCTGGTCGTTCACGAACTCACTCCATTCCTGCGCGGGCCGGGCCGGACGTTGAGGGCGGGACGCTCGGTGACCAGGGCACGGGCTGGCCTGGTACTGTCCCGGACGGTTCAGGACCTCCGGGCAGCAGTGAGTGCGTGGTTCTCGAGCCGGGTATCAGCGCACGCCCAGCAGGTGCTCGATCGCGAGGCGCTGCACCCGGGCGAAGCCGTACCCCTGGGCGCGGGCGCGCTGGATGTCGTAATCCTCGAACGCCGACCGGTCCGCGAGCAGCTCGCTGTGAGTCTCGCCCTCGCCGAGGGTGGGCTGCGCCAGCTCGGCGACCCTGGCCGCCGTGAGGGCCTCTTGCACCTCGGGATCGGCCCGGAACGCCCGCGCCTTCTCCCGCAGGCTCAAGTAGAGCTCCATGTTGGCCAGCGCCGACTCCCACACGCCCTCGATGCTCTCCGTGCGCAGCGGCTTGTAGTCGAAGTGCCGCGGGCCGTCGTAAACGGGTCCACCGCCGGGGGCGCCGTTCTCCAGTAGGTCCACCGTCGAGAAGGCCTGGAGCAGGTCGCCGTAGCCGAAGACAAAGTCCTGGTCGTACCGGGGACCCTTCTGCCCGTTGAGGTCGATGTGGAACAGCTTGCCCGCCCACAGGGCTTGAGCGATGCCGTGCGTGTAGTTGAGGCTGGCCATCTGCTCGTGGCCGGTCTCGGGGTTGATCCCTACCATGTCGGCGTGTTCGAGCTCGTGAATGAAAGCGAGGGCGTGCCCGATGGAGGGCAGCAGGATGTCGCCCCTCGGCTCATTGGGCTTCGGCTCGATGGCGAACCGCATCGGGTAGCCGCGATCGATCACGTATGAGGCGAGGGTGTCCATGGCCTCGCGGTAGCGGTCGAGGGCTGAGCGGATGTCCTTGGCGAAGTCGACCTCGGACCCTTCCCGTCCTCCCCAGAAGACGTAGGTCTGAGCGCCGAGTTCGGCGGCGAGGTCGATGTTGCGCATGACCTTGCGGACGGCGTAGCGCCGTACGGTGCGGTCATTGCTGGTGAAACCGCCGTCCTTGAACACCGCATCGTGGAACAGGTTGGTGGTGACCATGGGCACCACCATTCCCGTCTCTGCCAGCGCTGCCCGGAACTCGCCGAGGACGCGCTGGCGCTCCGCGGCACTGCTACCCGGGGGAATGAGGTCGTCGTCGTGGAAGGTGACGCCATAGGCGCCCAGCTCTGCGAGCTTGTGCACCGCTGTGACCGCCGCCAGCACCGGGCGGGTGGCCTCCCCGAACAGGTCCCGGGCCTGCCAGCCGACGGTCCACAGGCCGAAGCTGAATTTGTCGTCACGGGTGGGCTGAAGTGACATCGACGTCCTCCGCATCTCAGGGATCGCTGTCGGGGTTCCGTGGCGCTCAGGCCGGCGGAGGGCCGGTCGAGCCGCGGACGACGAGTTCCGTCGCCAACTCGACGTGGTGCGACTCGAGCGTCTCACCCGCGGCGAGACGGAGTGCCGTCTTGAGGGCCATGCTGCCCATTTCACGCAGGGGTTGGCGCACCGTTGTCAGCGGCGGCGACGACAGGCGAGCGATCTGCGTGTCGTCGAAGCCGACGACGCTCAGATCCTCGGGAATCCGCCGGCCCCTCGCTCGTGCCGCCTCAAGGACGCCGGCGGCGGTCGGGTCGCTCCCGGCAAAGACAGCAGTGGGTGGGCTCGCCATATCCAGGAGCTCCGCGCCGATCGTGACTCCGTCGTCGTAGCGGAAGTGGCCGCTGCGCACGTATCCCTCCGGCACGGGCACGCCCTCGGCCTCCATCGCGGCGCGATAGCCGTGCAGCCGCGCGCGGTTGCACGCGGCCCGGGCCGGCCCACCGAGATAGGCGATGTCACGGTGCCCGAGCCCGAGGAGGTGTTTGGTGGCGACGAATCCGCCCGTGAAGTTCGTTGAGCCGACGCTCGTGACCCGGGCGTTGGGCAGGTTGAGCGGGTCGACGACGACCAGCGGCAGGTGCGCACGGGCCAGGGCCATGAGGTCACCGGTGGTGATGTCGTTGACGACCGCGATGACGGCGCAGCGTCCGGCCGCCGCAAGCCCGCGCGCCCATGCTGTAAGCCGCTCTTGGGGCGCGTGGTGCTGGGCGGGTGTCCGTAGGCTCAAGGCGACCGCGACCGCGCTCGTCGCCGACGTCTCGAGGACTCCCTGAATGATCTCAGTGCAGTAGGCGTTGAGTGTGCCATCGAAGACGAGCTCGACCGTCAGCCGACCTGACCGCCAGGCGCCGTCGGTGCGGCGGCCGACGTAGTCGTGCTCCTCGAGCAGCGCCTGGACGCGGGCGCGGGTCGCCGAGCTCACATCAGCCCTGCCGTTCAGGACCTTAGAGACCGTGGCGGTGGACACTCCGGCCGAAGCCGCGACGGTCGCAAGAGTGGGGCGTGGGCCGCTCGACCGCATGCTTGCTCCTTAGGCGCGGACGCCGCCGCGAACGGAGGCTTGACGCATGCGCTGGGGGTCCAGGCCGCTGCCCGATCCGGTGTTGTCGTGTCTGAAGTTGCACCTGCGCACGTCGTGCTCCTCCGAAATGTTTCGAGACCTGCGGGTAGCATTACCGTGACCGAAAAGAGACCTGCTGCATCACATTGGACCACGGTAGGCGGGCAAGGCCCAGTCCCAACTGTCCCTTACGCGATTCGCGTGAACAAGACTGTTGACAGCTACCGGGCGAAATCCTAACGTGACAGGCGGCGGTCTTGGTCGCTCAGTCGCCGCTCCCTGAGGCGCAGTACCAGGGCTGCGAAGCAAGCCCCTCGCGCAGGTCACATTGGCCACCCGGCACACCTCACCCGCCGCGCTCGGGCGCGGCCCTCGAGTACGGAGATCAGCGTGGATCCCAAGACGACCTCCCGTCGGAACTTCCTCGGCCTTGCGCTCGGCGCGCCGGTTGCCGGTGCGGCGCTCACCGCCTGCGGTTCCGGGCCCAGCCAGACGGGAGCAGGTGGCGGTAACGGGGGCGGTGGCTCAGGTGCGGCCACCTACTGGTTCCTCTCGGCGCAGCCGCAGCAGGGCGTCCGGGAGGACACGGTCAAGCGGTTCAACGCGGCGAACTCCGGCAGTCAGATCGCCTTCACCGAGTTCCAGAACGACGCCTACAAGACCAAGATCAAGACTGCGCTGGGCGCCGGTCAGGGCCCGACGATCATCTGGGGCTGGGGCGGCGGCACCCTGGGGGAGTACGTGAAGAACGGCCAGGTGGTGGACCTGACCGACTGGTTCGCGTCCAACCCCGACCAGAAGTCGCGCCGGTTCCCGGCCTCGTTCGACGCGGCCACGGTGAACGGCAAGGTCTACGCGCTGCCGGCTGAGACCGTCACCCCGATCCTCTTCTACTGGAACGGGAAGGTCCTCGACAAGATCGGCGCATCGCAGATCCCGCAGGACTGGAACGGCATCATGCAGTACGTCGACCAGGCCAACTCCAAGGGTGTCGCGCCATTCTCCCTCGGCGGCCAGTCCCGCTGGACCAACATGATGTGGCTGGAATTCCTGCTCGACCGGACCGGTGGACCCCAGATCTTCCAGAGCGTGTTCGAGGGCAAGCAGGACGCGTGGTCGGACCCGGCCGTCAAGGACATGCTGACCAAGGTCCAGGACCTGGTGAAGGCGAACGGCTTCATCAAGGGCTTCTCGTCGATCACCGCCGACTCCCAAGCCGACCAGGCCGTGTTCTACACCGGCAGGGCAGGCTCGGTGCTGCACGGCGCCTGGATCTACGGGAACCTCAAGACCGCAGGCGGCGACCTCGTCACCGGCGGCCACCTGAAGTACAGCAACTTCCCCAAGGTGTCCGACTCGGACAAGGGCGACCCGAGCAACACGGTCGGCAACCCCGGCCAGTACTACTCGATCAACGCCAAGTCGCCGTCGAACCAGCAGGACATCGCCAAGAAGTTCTTCGCCACAACTGTGCTCGACGACACCGAGATCCAGAAGTGGATCTCCACGGGTAGCGTTCCGCTGATCCAGGGGTCGGACTCGAAGTTCCCGTCCGGGCCGGACGGCGAATTCCTCAAGTTCATCTACGACGTCTCATCCAAGGCGAAGAGCTTCGCGCAGTCCTGGGACCAGGCGCTGTCCCCGACCCAGGCGGAGACGCTGCTGGACAACATCGCCAAGCTGTTCCAGCTGTCGGTCACACCGGACCAGTGGATCGACAACATGAACAAGGCCATCGGGACATGACCACGATGGCTCCCCCCGTCGTCACCGGCCAGGCGACGACGGGGGGAGGTGGCGCGGTCAAAGGCGCGACCGTCACGTGGATGACCCTGCCCGCCCTGGCAGTGTTCACCGTGTTCGCGCTGCTCCCGCTGCTGGGCGTGGTATTGCTGTCCTTCACCACCTGGACCGGCCTCGGGTCGATCCAGCCGTCCGGATTCACCAGCTGGCGCGCGGAGCTGACCGATCCCGCCCTGCCGCACGCGCTCTGGATCACGTTCAAGATCATGATTTTCACCTGGGTGATCCAGACCCCCCTGAGCATACTGCTCGGGGTGTTCATGGCGGGCCACCAGCGTTACCGGGAGTTCCTGGCCGCGCTGTTCTTCATCCCGCTGCTGCTGAGCTCGGCCGCGATCGCCGTCGCCTACAAGGCCCTGCTCGACCCGAACTTCGGCCTCGGCCCGGGGCTGCACCTGGCATTCCTGACGCAGGACTGGTTGGGCAACGGGACGCTGGCGTTCTGGGCCGTGATGTTCATCGTCTCCTGGCAGTACATCCCGTTCCACTCCCTGATCTACCAGGGCGCAGTGCGGCAGATCCCGGCGTCGATGTACGAGGCGGCAAGGCTCGACGGGGCGGGCCGGATCCGGCAGTTCTTCAGCCTCACCCTGCCCCAGCTGAAGTACACGATCATCACGTCATCCACATTGATGATCGTCGGTGCGCTGACGTTCTTCGATCTGATCTTCGTGCTCACCGCCGGCGGGCCGGCGGACGCGACCCGCAACCTCGCCCTGGACATGTACATTCGCGGATTCCAGGGGAATCAAATGGGCCTCGCCAGCGCGATCGCGACCATCCTCGTGGTCATCGGCCTCGCCCTCGCCCTGCTGCTGCGCCGACTGGGGGGCACTGGCAGTCAACTCGAGGGGGTCTGACATGGCGACGACTGTTTCCACCGGCGCCACTGACTCCCAGCGATCGGCGCCGACGCGGCCACCCGGCGAACGGGCCCGCCACCTCCGCCAGATGAACTGGTTGGGCGGCCTGACCGCTTGGCTCTGGTTAGCGATCGTGATCATCCCCATCTATTGGATCGCGATCACCAGCTTCAAGGGTCAGGACACCTACTTCGCCGGCAACCCCATGGTCCCGCCCACCTCCCCGACGCTGGAGAACTACCGGCTCGTCCTCCAGTCGGACTTCCCGCGCTACTTCGTCAACAGCGTGCTCGTCACCATCGGCGCCGTCGTCCCGGCCCTGGCGGTCTCGTTCATGGCGGCCTACGGCATCGTCCGCGGGGCGCAGCACCGAGGCTTGCAGTTCATC
>JBKPQU010000470.1:0-13929 GCA_046734255.1 Actinomycetota bacterium | reverse complement strand
GGCTCCAGCCGCCCGTCCAGTCCCCCGCCGGCCGCCGGCCGTACCTCGTGCAGCGCGGCGACCGGGGCGCCCTCGGCGTCCTCCAGGACGACCGCCCCGGCCCTCAGCGCAGCCTCCGCGACCTCCGGCGGGGCGGGCAGCCCCACCGGCAGCCCGTCGCCCTGCGGGCAGAAGCCGGCCAGGATCAGCTCGGCGAGCTCGAGCACCCGCCGCGGCGGGTGCCAGCCCGCCGGGACCGCCACACCGGTTGGCGCAGCGGCCGGCGCGGCCGGGCTCGGGTCAGTCGTTGCCACGCAGGATGGCGAGCAGGCGCAGCATCTCCAGGTACAGCCAGACCAGGGTGACGAGCAGGCCGAAGGCCGCCGTCCACGCATACCGCTCGGGCAGGCCGTTGCGGATCCCCTGCTCGATGAAGTCGAAGTCCAGCACGAGGAACAGCGAGGCCAGGACGACACCGAACGCGCTGGCCAGGATGGCCAGCATGCCGTTTCCGGCGTAGATGCTCGGCCACAGGTGCAGCCACACCCCGACCAGGTGCAGCAGGCCGAACGCCAGGTAGCCGAACCCGGCGATGATCAAGATCTTGGTGAACTTCGGGGTCGCCCGGATCAGCCGCGTGCGGTAGAGCACGAGCATCGCCGTGAAGGCCGACAGCGTCCCGAGCACCGCCTGCGGCACGAGGCCGCCCTGCCCGTTCGCGCTGTAGGCCTGCTCGATCGCGGCGCTGATCCCGCCGACGAACACGCCCTCGACCAGGGCGTAGACCATCATCACCGGGGGCCGGACGGTCTTGCTGAACGAGATCCACAGACCCAGGCCGAGACCGGCGAACATGGTCAGGATGACCACGCCGAACGAGGGCTTGGCCACGTAGGCGCCGGCCGCGGCCACCAGCAGCAGGCCGAACAGCACCGCGCTGCGCATCACGACGTCGTCGAGGGTCATCCGGCCGGTCTGCACCGCGGTCGCCGACGGGCGCGCGTACATCTCCTCCAGGTCGGCGGAGCTCGCCGTGCCGCCACCGAAGGTGGCGTACCCGCCGGGGGCGAAGTCCTGGCTCCGCGAGAAAACCGGATTCCTGCTCTCCATCAGCCCTCCGCAAGGGACCGGCCGCACCCTGGCGGCCTTCCGGCCATCTGCGCCGCACGAGCGCGGCCCACACCAAGGTAATGCCCGGCCGGCCTCCAGGGTTCCCGCAGCGCCGGGCCGCGGGTGTCCGGATTGCCCGGTAACGGGCGTCTCCAGACGGCAACCGGAGATGCCGATGACCAACCGTGGCCTCGACCGACCGAGGTGAGGGCGCCGGGCCCGGTCGCGCGCCGGGTCCGCTGGGCGTGGGGGAAGGGGACATGGCAGCGCCTCCAGAGTCCGCATCCCCATCCCCGCCACCCGCCGCGGACGCGCCGGCGAGCGAGCTGGAGCTGCTGACCGCGACCTTCGACGGGGCCGGGGTCAGCCTGGTCCTGCTGGACGGCGAGGGGCGGGTGCTGCGGCTGAACGCGGCCTGCGTCCAGCAGGTCGCCCACGCGGTCCCGGAGTGGGCCGAGCTGCCGGTGTGGCAGGTCCTTCCCGGTGAGGACGCCGAGGCCGTCCGCGGCCACTTCGGCACGCTGGAGCAGGGGCGGACACCCGGCCCGTTCGAGCAGCTGTGGGTCAGCTCGCTCGGCAACCGGCACCGGATCGTGTGGAGCTACAGCGCGGTCCGGGACCAGGGCGGCAGGATCCGCTACCTGGTCGGGACCGGCATCGACGTGACCGAGCACCGCAAGGCCGAGGCGGCCTGGCAGCAGAGGGCGCAGACCGACCCGCTGACCGGCCAGGGCAACCGGATCGCCTTCGAGACCGCGCTGGCCGCCCACCTGGACCCGGTCCGGGGCCTGGGCTGCGGGCTGCTCTTCTGCGACCTGGACGCCTTCAAGCTGGTCAACGACACCCACGGGCACGCCGTCGGGGACGAGCTCCTGATCGAGGTCGCCCGGCGGCTGACGGCGTCGGTGCGGGACGGCGACCTGGTGGCCCGGATCGGCGGCGACGAGTTCGTCGTGCTCATGCCCGCGGTGGGGGCGATCGAGACCCGTGCGGCCGCCGCCCGGGTGGAGCGGTCGGTCACCCGGCCCTACCGGTTGTCCGTCGGCCGGGTCGAGGTCGGGATCAGCGTCGGGCCCCGGGTGGCCGACGCCGGCGAGGACCCGGCCGGCGTCCTGCACGACGCGGATGCGGCGATGTACGCGGTCAAGGCGCGCAGGGCCCGGGTCCGCCTGCTCGCCTGAGTGGCCCAGGCTCACCCTCCGTCCGTGGCCCACGGGTCGGCGAGGAACGCCTCGATCGCGGTCAGGTGCTCCGGCTGCAGGCCGGTACGCGGGTCGGGCGCCACGAGCATCACCGGCAGGCCCGTGGCACCCAGCCGCTGCACGCCGTCCTCCCAGGCCGGGATCGCGTCGTCGTCGGTCCACAGCAGCGGGCGCCGCTCCTCCTCCACGACCTCCAGCGCCGCGGCCCACTTCCGGCCCGTCGCCTGGACCGACGGCGCGGCCCCGAGGCCGGCGAACGCGGTCGGGAACCGCGGCAGCCGGAGCAGCCGCTCGACCTGGTCGATCTCGTCCACCCAGGTGGTCGCCCAGCGCACCTCCACGGACCCGGACCGGTGCAGCCGGGCGATCCGGTCCACGAGGGCGGGCGCCCACCGCAGGCGGAACGCCGTCCCGTAGGCGACGGCGACGCCCTGCTGTGCCGGACTGTCCCACCCTGGTTGGAGGGCGTTGAGCACCCCGTCGACGTCCAGCAGCCAGACGGGCGTCGAGGTGGCCGGCGAACTCACCGCACCAGTCTGCTCGCGCCTCACAGGCCGCGGTGGAACACCATCATCGCCTTGCCGGGACCGTCGTAGTCGGGCACCGGGCCCTCGACACTGAAGCCCATCCGCCGGTGGAAGGCGACCGACCCGTGGTTGACCGGCGAGGTGATCGCGGTCACGGATGTGGCGCCCTGGCCGGCCGCCAGGGCGAAGAACTCCCGGTACAGCCTGCGGGCCAGCCCGCTCCCGCGGGCGCCCGGAGCGACGCCGACGAAGTGCACGTGCGCCCGGCCCGGCACGGACGGCGAGACCAGGCCGACGAGGAACGCCGCCAGCCCCTCGGCTGTCTCGACGACCAGGCTGGTCCGGTGGAAGTGGTCGAGGAACAGCCTGGGCAGGGAGCCGACGATCGGGCGCCCCCACCACTCGTCGACCACGGAGGCGATCGCGTCGTAGTCCTCCGGACGCGCGGGCCGCAGCCGGTAGCCCTCGCCGTCGGTCATCCGCGCCGGGCCAGGTAGAGCGCGGTGTCGACGACCAGCTCGACGTCGTCCGGCAACGCTGCGGCGACCGTGGTGAACAATCGCTCCCGCACGGAGTCCTCCAGCATCCGGATCGTGGAGTGCGTGGAGAGAAAGGCCAGGTAATCCTCCCGGAGCATGGCGCGCTCCCAGCTGAACAGGCGGGCCTCGATATCGGAGAAGCCGGCGGCCGACAGCAATTCCGGGCCCGGCCAGGTCTCCAGCAATTCCTGCTCGACGAGTTCGTCGGTGTCCCAGATCAGATCCGGGACAACGCCGCGATAGGCCGCGACAACCTCCTGGTGGATCTCCGGTTGGACGATCCGATCGAAATTCCAGAACAGTGCCAGGCTCCCGCCGATCTCGAGCGCTTCGGCGGCGAGCCGCCAGCGCCGGGCGGGGTCGATCCAGTGCCACGCCTGCGCGGAGAACAGCAGGCCGAAGCGCAGTTCCGGGGCGTAGTCCTCGAACGCCTGCACCCTCACCGTGACGTCCGGGAAAGCGGCGCAGCGCCGGGCCAGGATCCCGGCCATGGCCGGGTCGGGCTCGAGCGCGGTGATCCTGACACCGCGCTCGGCGAACGCCGCCGTCGCCTTGCCGGTGCCGGCGCCCACCTCCAGCGCCGGACCAGGAGCGTCGGCGGCATGGGCGAGAACGGCGTCGATCAGGGCCACCGGATAGCCCGGCCGCATCCGTTCGTACTCGTCGGCGACTTCACCGAACACACGGCCGCGAACGCGTTGCCCGCCCATCCCGCCAGACTAGGGAATCCGGTGCTACGGCTGCAGCCTGGGTAGGCGCGGCATAATCTCCGCACCCGCGGCGAGCCCGGCCTCGGCCGAAATCGCCGGGTGGACGTCGATGTCGAAAACGTCATTCCACTGCAGGAGCAATTCCATCACCGGGGCATAGGAATCGGCGGAGAATGTCGACACCACCTGCACCGAGGAGGAGATCGGCCAGTACTCCGAGATCGGCGTGATTCCCGCCGGGTACTGCCACGCCGCGCGGCGCATCAAAGCCGCATCACGGTCGGCCGGTGACACGCTCGAGCGAAACGAGAGAAATGCGACATATTCCATGGTGTCGGCCTTCCTTCCGGGGCTTGGTCGATCGCCGAGTATTCCGCAGCGCACCCGCACCCGCGCGCATTTCCGCGGGGCCCGTCACGGTGGCAATAGCGACTTCGAACGGGACGCCGGCCGAGCCGGGAGTCAGAGGTTGGCGGCGTCCAGTGCCGACTGCAGCGAGGAGACATAACCGTCGCTGGTCACGGTCGCCCCGGAGACCGAGTCGATGTCCGCGCTCTGGGCGACCATCGCCTCCTGGTCGAGCAGGGGGATCGCGTAGGCGTTGATCTCCTGGCCGCGCCGGAAGGCGTACGGGAACGCCACGGCGTTGACCGCGACGATCCGCCCGTCCTGCACGGTGATCTCCACCTGCACCTCACCCCAGTGGGTGGGCACGGCACGGCCGGTGAACGCGCCCTTGCCCGACGCGAATCCGCCACCCCGCACTCCGAACGCCGTCCAGCCCGGAGGCACCGGCCCGGGGGTGGGCCGGAACCCCATGCCGGGACCGGAAGCGCCCCCGGACAGAGCCGCGGGCCAGTTGCCCGCCGTGCTGTGGTGGTAGGCCGCCAGCAGCCCCACGTCACTGACCACCACCAAGGCGACCATGACGATTCGACGCATGTACGGCACCCCTCCCGATGGTGCGCGCAGGGCTTGCCGGGTTCGGCCAGGCGGCTGGGGTCACCAGTCGAATCGTTCGGTGTGGATGTTCGACTCCGGGGTCCCGGCCTCGAACACCGCGTCCTTGACGGTGGCCATCCACGTGTCGTTGCCGCAGATGTAGACGTCGTGTCCGGCGATATCGGGCACGAGCCGCATGAGCACCGCCGAGTCGGACCAGCCGGCCGAGGCGACCGGAAGCCAGGACCGGCGGCCGGGGATCCTCGGGCCGATCACGTAGAACACCCGGATGCCCCTGACCTTGGCCAGATCCTCCAGCTCCTCGCGGAAGACCAGGTCGTCGGTGCGACTCGCGCGGTAGATGAGCGTCGCCTCCATCGGGGAGTACTCGAGCTCCTCCAGCAGAGCCCTGATCGGCGTGATCCCGATCCCGGAGGCGATCATGGTGATCTTGCGCCGGGTGCGTACGGCGGCGGTCAGCCGCCCGTAGGGCCCCTCGACCAGCACCCGGGTGCCCGGCCGCAGCCGGGCCAGGCGCTGGTAGGCGTCACCGGCACCCTTGACGGTGATCCGCAGCCGGTCGGCCTTCGGGGCCGCGGACAGCGAGTACGGGTGGCCCTGCAGCCAGTCGGGCCCGTCGAGGAACCGCCAGAACAGGAACTGCCCGGCGGCGACCGGCATCCTGGCCAGGCCGCGCCCGGTGAGGTGCACGGACACGACGTCCGGCGCCTCCCGGACGACCTGGCTGACCACCAGCCGGTGCCGCCACGAGCGCCAGATCGGCAGAGCCACGCGGTAGAGCAGGATGCTGACGGTGGCGGCCCACCAGAGCACCCACCAGTAGGTCCGGGCCACGGTGGAGATGACGAAGTCCGTGCCGGTCCACACCTCGTGCGGCCAGGCCAGCCCGACACCCGCATAGGCGTACAGGTGGAGGACGTGCCAGGCCTCGTACTTGATCTTGCGCCGGGCCAGGCGGATCGAGGTGATCACAACGATCGCCAGCGCCACCACGGCCATCGCGGCCAGCCACATGCCCGGGTACGAGGTGAGCAGGGACCAGAGCTGGTGCAGGGGTCCCTGCCTGGACGAAACGGCGTAGCCGAGCACGATCAGCACGACGTGGGCGCACAGCAGGTCGAAGGACAGGAAGCCCAGGACGCGGTGGCGCCGGGCCAGCTCGTCCTGACCGAAGCTGCGCTCGATGAACGGGATCCGGGCCATCATGATCACCAGGATCAGCAGCAGGTTGGCGGCCAGCAGGCCGGCCAGCCTCCCCGCGCTGATCAGCCCGTCTCCCGACCAGGTGAAGCTCTGCACGCCGCAGTTCGACACCCACAGCCCGGCGGAGATGGCCACGCTCAGCCACGCCAGGGAGCCCGCGACGTCCCGCCACCACCGCGGTGCCGGTCGGTTGCTGGCACGCCGTAACCGACGGTTACGGATGTGGTCGGGGATCTGCGCATCGTCGAAGAGGCCGCTGGCGGTGTCACCGCGGATGACCGTGTCGAGGCTCATCTGGCGATGACCTCCCTGGGGTCAACCAGGGATGCTGGCGACGACAGCACGGCCCGTATTGAACATCACAGGACAATAAACACGCCAGTCCTAGAGGCGGAGGAAATATCGCCAATCCCCTCGCAGTGCGCCCGCCGGCCGCTCCCCCGCAAGCGGGGGGTACCCCCACAGGTCGCGGTGCAGATCGCAGGGTGAGACGTCGATCGACTCTCCCCCTCGCTGACCAGGCACTTCGGACGCGTGGGGCTGCTGTGACGGATGGTCGTTGGGCAGCCACGCAATTGCCATCGGTAGGCGGATCGGCGGGGGCTTCGTGGGTGTCCACGCGTGCGCACCGGGCCGCCACGGGCGCCGGGAAGATATACGAAATAGGACCAATCAAAGCGCGGCCACTTGAGGTGACGGACGGCGACGCATTGCGGCCGGTCCGGCAGGGCGGAATGACCGGTCACGCCGGGTGCTCGGCGAAAACACTCCGCAGCATTCGAGGAAATCACGGGGCGACATTGCCTTCGCCCTTCCGGCCGCATATGGCGACATTCTCCGCGGCCGCCAACCTCGGGCGGGAAATGAGGCGGCCGAGCCGTCCGGAGAATTGTCGACGCGGTCCGAATCGCCATTGCCGCGGTCCTGGCCGGGGCGTCGCCCTCCCCTGCGATCGCGCGTGAGGCAGGCACGCAGGGTGCTCGTGTGAACGCGAGCAGCCACCCGCGAGGCTCCGAGGGCCGGGCCGAATGGCGCGCCGTCGCCGTGCGGCGGCTTCCGGCGATCACTCAGCGTTGCGTTTGACCGCCCGCACGCGTTCGACCGTCCCGGCCCTCGAGCGCCCGCTGGACTCGACGACGAAGCCGGCGGCCTCCAGCACCGACAGCGGGCGCCGAGTCATGTAGTCCGCGCTGAAGCGGAATGTCAGCCGCTCGACCACGCGCTGCCCGGCGCGCAGCATCGGGTTGGGAGCGGCGACGTGATCGAGCAGCAGCAGGCGCCCACCCGGGCGCAGGACGCGGTGCATCTCGGCGATCGCGCCCCGGTCGTCGGGGATGGTGCACAGCCCCAGCGTGCACACGACGCAGTCGAAGGAGTCGGCGGAGAACGGCAGCCGCTCGGCGTCCGCCTCCAGCAGCTCGACCGCCCGCCCCAGGCCGACCGCGCGGCGGCCTGCCAGCGCCAGCGTCGCCGGGCTGAGATCCACGCCGGTCAGCGTCACGCCCGCCGGGTAGAGCGGCAGGTTCAGGCCGGTGCCGATCGCGACCTCCAGCGTCCGACCCGTCGCCTGCGCGCAGACCCATTCGCGGCCGCCGGGGAACAGCAGCCGCTCCCAGAACCGGATCTGCCGGTCGTAGTCGGGCGCGTAGCGCTCCCAGATCCGCCGGACCCGCTGCGTGCGCTCGCTGTCCGTGCCGCCGCCCCCAACCGTTCCGCTCGCCGTTCCGGTCGCACTGCCCCCCTGCCCAGGCGGAGATCGATCCGCCGTGCCCCCGGCGGGATTCGAACCCGCACTTGAGCGCTTTTAAGGCGCCTGCCTCTGCCGTTGGGCTACAGGGGCGGACCGGCCGGCCTGGTCCAGGCTAGTGGTCTGCCTGCTCCTCCCCTTGCCGAACGCCCACCGAGGCCGGGGTCTGTTCCGCGCTCGCCTGGAACTCCCGGAACGGCATCGCCAGCGACCCGAGCGAGACGATCTCCCGGCGGAAGAACAGCGCGAGCGTCCAGTCAAGGATCACGCGCACCTTCCGGTTCAGCGTGGGCATCCGGGACAGGTGGTAGGTGCGGTGCATGAACCAGGCCGGCCAGCCACGCACCTTGATCCCGTAGACCTGCGCGACGCCCTTGTGCAGCCCGAGCGTGGCCACCGAGCCGACGTGGGCGTGCCGGTAGTCCGTCAGGGGCTCGCCGCGGAGCGACGCGATGATGTTGTCCGCCATCCGCCGGGCCTGCCGAACGGCGTGCTGCGCACTCGGACTGGTGAAGCTCCCGGGCTTGGTCAGGTCCGGGACGGCCGCGTCGTCCCCCGCGCTCCACACGTCCGGCAGGCCGTCCACCCGCAGGTCCGCGGTGCAGCGGAGCCGGCCCCTCTCGTCCAGTGGGAGCCCGAAGCGGGCGATCACCGGGTTGGCCTTCACCCCGGCGGTCCAGACCAGCGTGTCGCTGGCGAAGCGGGTGCCGTCCGAGAGGACGATCTCCCCGTCGACGCACGACTCCAGCCGGGTCTGGAGCTTGACCTCGATCCTCCGGCGGCGCAGCTCGTCCACGGTGTACCGGCCCATGTCGGCACCGACCTCGGGCAGGATCCGGTCGGTCGCCTCGACCAGCACGAACCGCAAGTCCTCCGGCGTGATCGTCCGGTAGTACCTCGTGGCGTCCCGGGCCATGTCCTCCAGCTCGGCCATCGCCTCCACCCCGGCGTACCCGCCGCCGACGAACACGAAGCTCAGGGCGCGGGCTCGGCGTTCCGGGTCGTGTGTGGACTCCGCGACGTCGAGGCAGTAGAGCACCTGGTTGCGCAGGTAGATGGCCTCCTCGACGGTCTTGAAGCCCACTCCCGTCTCGGCCAGACCGGGAATCGGCAGCGTGCGTACGATCGAGCCGAGAGCGATCACCACGGTGTCGTACGGGCAGTCGTACGCCGGCCCGGATACGGGGTCCAGCCGCACGCAGCGCGCCTCGTGATCGAGCGAGATCACCCGGGCG
Source organism: Actinomycetota bacterium (assembly GCA_046734255.1). GTDB lineage: Bacteria > Actinomycetota > Actinomycetes > Actinomycetales > Kineosporiaceae > JBKPQU01. Next base: position 4,714 of record JBKPQU010000470.1, on the reverse strand, counting down.
TTGATGATCTCGCACTTGCGCAGCACCCGTCGCAGAGGGACGACGACGTGCCGCGGTTCGAGCGCGCCGGCCGAGGCCTCCGGGAGGAACGGCTGGTAGGTCATGTACGAGCGGGGACCGACCACCGTGATCGACGCCTCGTGCGGCCGCAGCTTCGACTGCAGGCGCAGCGCGGTGTACAGGCCGACGTAACCGCCGCCGAGCACGATGATCCTGTGTGGCTGGTTGTCGCGATTGCTCGACATGACCCCACAGTAACCCTTGTGAATCCGTTCACAAGAGGTGGGGTGGGGCTGCCGAACGGGCGGCGGCGAGCACGGCGTCCAGCATGGGTTCGGTCAGCCGGCCGGTGAAGGTGTTCTGCTGGCTGACGTGGTAGCTGCCCAGGAGCACGACCGGCTCCGACTCCCCCCGGTCGCCCTGCCGGGCCTCGCGGCGCAGGACGGCCCGGGTGCCGTGACCGAACTTCGGCCGCGGCCGCGGCACCGACCAACCGAGCCGGATCGCGGCCGCGAGCGCGGCGTCCCAGGCGAACCCACCCAGCGCCAGCACCGCTCGCAGCCCCGGCTCGACGAGCCGCAGCTCCCGGTCCAGCCAGGGCGCGCAGGCGTCGCGCTCGGACGGCGTCGGCTTGTTGTCCGGCGGCGCGCATCGGACCGCGGCGGCGATCCGGACCCCGGCGAGCCGCTGCCCGTCGCCGGCGGCGACACTGGTCGGCTGCTCGGCCAGCCCGGCCCGGTACAGGGCGGCGTAGATCCAGTCCCCCGACCGGTCGCCGGTGAAGATCCTCCCGGTCCGGTTGCCGCCGTGCGCGGCAGGGGCCAGCCCGACGACCAGCAGCCAGGGGTGCTCGTCACCCCAGCCGGGCAACGGGCGCCCCCAGTAGGGCTGGTCGGCGAAGGACCGTCGGCGGGTGGCCGCGACCTGCTCGCGCCAGGCGACCAGCCGCGGGCAGGCCCGGCAGACCGAGATCCTCGCTTGCAGGGTGGGCTGGTCCGCCCGGGCCGCCAGGCGACGGACCGCGGCCGCGGTCCGGGCCACATCGGTGCCCGCATCCGCTGGATCGCCCGGCCAGCCGCTGCCCGGCGGGACCGGTGACTCGAACGGCTGCCCGGTGACGGGATGCGGCAGCCCCACCGGCACGGCCCCGCTCAACCGCGGACGGAGCGGTAGCAGCGGGTGCGGTAGGGCATCACGACGAAGCCGTCGTCCCCGACGGCCCCCCGGGCGAGGTTAGCGACCCGGGCCAGGACCTCGTCGCGGTCCGGGCGCACCGCGACGTAAGACCAGCTCGCGGCAAGCGCGACGACGTCGTCGACCGCCAGGCGCTGGCGGTAGGCGAACAGCGCGCGCTGCACGGGCCCGAACGGCTGCGGCAGATCCATGTGGACGTCCCACCGGCTGGCGGTCGCCTCGGCCTGCCGGCCGACCAGGACGTCCAGCCGGCGGATCCAGTCCTCGGTGTCGTCCCGGACGTGCCAGCCGATCCCGAGGACGCCACCTGGACGCAGGACCCGGGCGCACTGTTCGGCCACGGCCGGGGCGTCGAACCAGTGCCATGCCTGCGCGACCGTGACGACGTCCACGCTCGCGTCGGCCAGCGGGAGCCGCTCGGCCGGGGCGAGGTGCGCCTCGACGTCCGGCAGCGCGGCACGCAGCTCGTCGAGCATGCCGCTGCTGCTGTCCACGGCGACGACGTCGTGGCCCGCGGCGACCAGGGCAACGGTGAGCTTGCCCGTGCCCGCACCCAGGTCGAGCACCCGCAGCGGCCCGTGCCCGGCGAGCGGGCCGCCGTCGTCGGTCCCGGTCAGCCAGCGGGCGGTGAAGGCCGGCCACTCCGGCCTGGCGGCCTGGTACGAACCCGCCGTTGTGCCGAACGACGCACGCAGGGCGTCCCGGTCGACCTCAACCTCGTCCATCCGGCTCTCCTCTGCGGCCTCCCCCGCGCCGCCCGGCGGGACTCAGTCGAGATTGTTGCGCTCCACCAGCGCGGGCCATCCGGCCGGGTCGCCGTCGAGGTGGAGATCCTCCAGGTCGCCGCGCCGGTACAGGCCGAGCAGCAGGGCCGATGCGGTGCCACGGACGGTGGTGACGGGCTCGCCGCCGCCGTCGCCGTCGCCGGCACCGGTTCCGGTGCCGAACCGCAGCGCCCGCTGGGCGTCCTCGACGACCGTCCACCGGCCTCCGGTATCGATCGCCTCCAGCCGAACGGGACCGGGGAGCGGGGCCGTCCCCTCGATCACCCACCCGGTGGAGAACTCCAGGAACTCGCTCACCGCGTCGGCGGCGATCCCGGCGTCCAGCGGCTCGGGGCGGCCGGCCGCGGTCTGGGCGTCCCACCGGTGGACGGCGGCCTCCTGCGCCTGGTGCCGGAGCACGAACGCGACGTCCTTCTGCGGCGCCCAGGTCCAGCAGGCGGCGGCGGGGTCGGCGGCGCGGAAGGCCTTCGCCATCGTCGCCACCCCGTCGCGGAGGTCGCGCAGGAGCCGGTCGTGATCGGTGGCGCGCGCCGGGCGGAGGGCCTCGTCCGGCGGTTCCGGCAGCAGCCCGGCGACGATCGTCCCCCAGAACCACTGCACCTCCCGGAGGTGCCAGACGAGGTCGGCCACGGTCCAGCCCGGGCATGCGGCGACGTCGGCCCCCAGGTCGGCCTCGGCCGCGTCTGCGAGGCGCAGCGTGTCCCGCTCGGTCGATCCGATGTAGTCCAGTCCGCCGTCCAGTCCGCCGTCCCGTTCCGCCATGCCCGCGACGCTACGCCCGCCCCCCGACATCACCGCGCGGCGGAGGCGGCCAGCGTCCAGGCGATGCCGTCGAGGATGTCGTGCTCGCTGCTGATCACCTGGTGGAGCGGGGATCCGGTGGCGGAGGTCAGGGCGGCGACCCGCTCGATCACCATGCCCCAGACCAGGGCACCCGCACCGATCACGTCGACCCGGCCCGGGTGCATGTACGGCAGGCGCGCACGCTGCGCGCGGGTCATCCCGAGCAGGTCCGCGCACGCGGCGCGCGCGACCTCCACGGGCAGCGTGGCCAGGTGGATCGCCTCGGCGTCGTAGCGGTCCAGCCGGAGCGCGTGCGCGGTCACCGTGGTGACGGACCCGGCCAGACCGACCAGCGTGCGCGCCTCGGCCATCGGGACGGCGGCCGCGGCGTCGTCCAGGGCGGAGCGGACGTCGGCGCTCGCGGCAGCGACCTGGCCCTCGGTGGGTGGGTCGTCGTGCAGATGGCGCTCGGTCAGCCGGACGCAGCCCACATCCACCGAGCGGGCGGCCAGGACGTCCGTCCCGCCGAGCACCAGTTCGGTCGAGCCACCCCCGATGTCGACGACGAGGTACGGCGCCGGGTGCGAGCCCGCCAGCTCCCGCGTGGCGCCGGCGAAGGACAGTGCCGCCTCCTCCTGCCCGCTGATCACCTCGGGTTGGACGCCGAGCAGTCCGCGGACGCCGTCGGTGAACTCGTCCCGGTTCTCGGCATCCCGGGTGGCCGACGTCGCGACGAACCGGACCCGCTGCACGCCGGCCCGGTCGCAGATCCGCGCGTAGTCGCCGGTGACCCGCAGCGTCCGGCGGATCGCCTCGGGATCGATCCGGCCGGTGCGGTCCACCCCCTCGCCGAGCCGGACGATCTCCAACCGCCGCTCGAGGTCCACCAACCTGCCGTCGTCGGGGTCGACGTCGGCCAGCAGCAGCCGCAACGAGTTCGTGCCGCAGTCGATCGCCGCGACGCGGATCATGCGCCTCCCCCCGGGACGCACGGCCCCGCCGCCCACCACGGCGGCAGGGCGGCCAGCGCCTCGTCACCCAGCGGGTTCACCCCGGGCCCCGCGGCCAGCGCATGAGCGACGAGCACGTGCAGGCACTTCACCCGTACCGGCATGCCGCCGGCGGACACACCGGCGATCTCCGGCGCGGCGCCCAGCCGCTCGCGACGGCGCAGGTAGTCCTCGTGCGCGGCCCGGTACCGTGCCGCCAGGTCGGGGTCGGCCAGCAGTCGAGCGCTCATCGCCTGCATCGTCCCGGTGGACTCCAGCGTGCCGACCGCGCTGACCATGCGCGGGCAGGTGAGGTAGAAGGCCGTGGGGAACGGCGTCCCGTCGTCCAGCCGGGGCGAGGTGGCCACGACGTCGGGAAGCCCGCACGGGCAGCGATGGGCCACCCCGGCCACCGAGCGGGCCGGCCGCCCCAGCTGCGCGTCGACCGCGGCCAGATCAGCGGCCGCGACGCCGGTCACGGACTCGGCGTCTCGGCCGCGGATCTGGCCGCGGGCGGGTGGCCGGCCACCCGCACCGACTCCCACAGGTCGCCGAACCAGGGCCGGCCGGTCGCCGATGCGTTCGCGCCCGAGGGGGTGCCCGCGGAGCCGGCCTGCTGCGGGCCACCCGTGATCGTGAACCCGGTCTCCCCGGGAAGGACGAAGTGCAGCCGCTCGCGTGCCTGCGCCCGGACGTAGCTCGGGTCGTTCCACCGCTCCCGCTCGGCGCGCAACTCTGCGACATCGCGCTGCGACGCGGCCACCGCGGCACGCAGTTCCCCCAGTCGGCGCTGCTGCAACCACCAGGCCCGCAGCTGCGGCGTGATCAGCAACGTGAGCACGACCAGCACGCCCACCACCGCGGTGACCGGTGTGGCCGGGCGGCCGCGGGTGGGACGCCGTCCGCCGCCGGACGGCGGGCGGGTCGAGCCGCCCCGGCTCGACTGGGTCGTGCGGGTCGAGC
>JBKPQU010000469.1:0-16076 GCA_046734255.1 Actinomycetota bacterium | reverse complement strand
GGCGGCGGCTCGCTGCCCGCAGCGGATGCCGCCTGCTCGGCCCGCGCGATCAGCCGTCCGGTGGTCTGCTCGGCGGACTCCACCTGGCGACGCAGCCCCAGCTGGTGGTCGCGCAGCCAGTCCTGGACGGCGTGGAAACGGTCGGCGTGGAACAGCCGGTCGAGCAGCTGCCGGCGAGCCTCGGCGTCGGCGCGCAGGAAGGCGGCGAACTCGCCCTGGGGGAGGAGGACCAGCTTGGTGAACTGGTCCGCCGCGAGGCCGAGCACCGAGCCGAGCAGGTCGGCGGCCTCGTCGATCCGCTGCGTGCGGGGCTGCCACGCCTCGCCGACCCGTTCCCGGACCAGCACCCGCGCCTGCTCGGTGGTGGTGCCCGAGCCGCGCTTCTTGGCCCGCTCCCAGGCGGGGGAGCGGGTCACCTCGAAGCGCCGGGGCCCGACCGAGAACTCGCACCGCACCGCCGGGCCGACGGCGGGCGGCGCGTGGTCGCTGCGCAGCCGGCCGGCGCCCGCGCGCGACCCGGGCACGGTGCCGTACAGCGCGAAGCACACGGCGTCGAGCACGCTGGTCTTGCCGGAACCGGTCGGCCCGTGGAGCAGGAACAGCCCGCCACCGGCGAGTGAGTCGAAGTCGACCTCCTCCTCGCCCGCGAACGGGCCGAACGCGCGGATCCACAGGCGGTGCAGCCTCATCCGGCCGCCTCCAGGGGTGGGCCCCCGAAGGGGAGCGCCCCCGGCGGCACTTCGGGCTCGGGACGCGGCGGCTCGACCTGGCGCTGACCCTCCAGCGCCTGGCGCAACAGCTCCACCTCCGCGTCGGTCGCCTCGCGTCCCCGGACGTGCTGGAGGAAACCGCAGCACACCGACAGGTCGTCCCGGCCGGTGACCCGGGCCGAGTACGTCTGCTCGCCTGCAGCACCCGCGCCCTCCGGCGCGAACCGCAGCTCCAGGGTGTGCGGGAAGCGGGAACGGACGCGCTGCATGGCCTCCGCCGGGCGGACCGGGTCGGTCAGCGTCACCTGGCACCAGGCCTGCTCCGCGGGCCGGTTGCGGGCATCGGCGAGCAGGTCGGCCAGACGGCCGGAGAGCCGCGCCAGCGGCCGGGGCACCGGTGCGTCGACGGGGTGCACCGCCTGGATGCCGCGCGCGCCGAGCTCGACCAGCCAGCCGCCCTTGGTCTGCCCGGCCTCGGAGAAGGAGTAGGCGAGCGGGGAGCCGGAGTAGCGCACGGTCTCGGCGAGCCGCTGCCGGCCGTGCAGGTGCCCCAGCGCGACGTAGTCCACGCCGTCGAAGACCGAGGCCGGTACCTGCCCGACCCCGCCGACGCTGATGTCCCGCTCGCTGTCGCTCGCCGCGCCGCCGACCACGAACGCATGCGCGGCCACCACCGCCCGGGTGCCGGCCGGGCGGGACCGCAGGTCGGCCAGGACACGCTCGGCAGCGGCCCGCAGAACGGAGGTGTGCGAGCGCTCCGCGCCGAGGACGTCGGCCACGAGCGCCGGTTCGAGGTAGGGCAGCGGGTAGATCGCCACCGGGCCGTGCGAGTCCTCCAGGAGCACCGGATCGGCCAGCCGCGCCGGGTCGGTGCGCACATGCACCCGGGCCGCCTCGAGCAGCCGGGCCGCGAAGCCCAGCCGCAGCGGCGAGTCGTGGTTGCCGCTGGTGAGCACGACCGCAGCACCGGCGGCGGCCAGCCGCGCCAGCGCGTCGTCGAGCAGCGCGACGACGTCGACCGGCGGCAGCGCCCGGTCGTACACGTCACCGGCGACCAGCACGACGTCCACACCCTCGCTGCGCACCACGGACACCAGGTGGTCGAGGACGGCGGCCTGGGCCTGGAGGAGGTCGACCCGGTGGAACGAACGGCCCAGGTGCCAGTCCGATGTGTGGAGAATCCGCACAGCCCGACCCTAGGGCGGCGCACCGACCTGTCCTGGGAGGTCGCCCGGCGGGCCATCCGTGTCTGTGAGGTCTGGTCGCGGCGCAGGGAGTGTGCTTTCGTCGTAATCGTGGGCGACGAGGTGGTGGCAAGCACCTACACCCGTGAGCAGCGGCAGCGCTACCGGGAGAAGGTCCAGCTGTGCCTGGACGTCTTCGAGCAGATGCTGTCGACCTGGACGTTCGACGCCGACCACCCGCTGACCGGCCTGGAGATCGAGCTCAACCTCGTGGACGCCGGCTACCAGCCCACGATGGTGAACATGGCGGTGCTGGAGGAGATCGCCGACCCGGCGTTCCAGACGGAGCTCGGCGCCTACAACATCGAGTTCAACGTCCACCCGCGACCGCTGACGGGCCGGACCCCGGTCGAGCTCGAGTCGGACCTGCGGGCCAGCCTGAACGCCGCGGAGGAGAGGGCGAACCGGCACGGGGCGCACATCGTGATGATCGGGATATTGCCGACCACGATGCCCGAGCACCTCGAGCACGAGGGCTGGATGAGCCCCTCGGCGCGGTACGCCGCGCTCAACGCCTCGGTCTTCGCCGAGCGCGGCGAGGACATCCACGTCGACATCCACGGCCCGGAGCGCCTGTCGGTGTTCGCCAAGACGCTGGCGCCGGAATCGGCCTGCACGAGTGTGCAGTTCCACCTCCAGGTCTCCCCGCAGGATTTCGCCCGCACCTGGAACGCCGCCCAGGTGCTCGCCGGTCCGCAGATCGCGCTCGGCGCGAACTCGCCGTACTTCTTCGGCCGCGAGCTGTGGCGCGAGACGCGCACCGAACTGTTCACGCAGTCCACCGACACCCGCCCGGCCGAGCTGCGCAACCAGGGCGTACGGCCGCGGGTCTGGTTCGGCGAGCGCTGGATCACCTCGATCTTCGACCTGTTCGAGGAGAACGTCCGCTACTTCCCCTCGCTGCTGCCCGAGCTGTCCGACGAGGACCCCGTGGCGGAGCTGGAGTCGGGCCGCGCGCCCCGGCTGCAGGAGCTGCGCCTGCACAACGGCACCGTCTACCGCTGGAACCGGCCCGTGTACGACATCGTGGACGGGCGCCCGCACGTGCGGGTGGAGAACCGCGTGCTGCCGGCCGGCCCGACGGTGGTCGACGTGCTCGCGAACGCGATGTTCTACTACGGCGTGCTGCGCATGCTCGTGGACGACGAGCGGCCGGTGTGGACCAAGATGACGTTCCCGACGGCGGAGGAGAACTTCCACGAGTGCGCGCGCCGCGGGATCGATGCCACCGTGTACTGGCCGGGCATGGGCGAGGTGACCGTCGACGAGCTCGTGCTGCGGCGGCTGCTGCCGCTGGCCCACCAGGGGCTGGACAGCTGGGGGGTGGACCCCGTCGTCCGGGACCGCTACCTCGAGGTGATCGAGCAGCGCTGCAAGTCCGGGGTCAACGGCGCGACCTGGCAGGTGGACACCGTGCACGCGCTGGAGGCGTCCGGGTTGGACCGGATGTCGGCCTTGACCCGGATGCTTCAGCTGTACTGCGTCGGCATGCACAGCAACGAACCGGTGCACACCTGGCCCGTCCCCTGACGGCCTGACCGCGGGGTTCGCCGGGCGGTACGGTGGCCGCCGGGGGTGACATCCGCCGAGCAGCGGCGGGCCGGCGCGCATCCAAGGGAGACCCTCGTGGCTGATGTGCAGCGTCACACGTTCGTTCTCGACGAGTCCGAGATGCCCACCCAGTGGTACAACGTCATCCCCGACCTGCCCAGCCCGCCGCCCCCGCCGCTCCACCCGGGAACGCTGCAGCCGGTCGGCCCGGAGGACCTCGCGCCGCTGTTCCCGACGGCGCTGATCCTGCAGGAGGTCAGCGGCGACCGGCACGTCGACGTCCCCGGCGAGGTGCTCGACGTCTACCGGATGTGGCGCCCCTCGCCGCTGCACCGGGCGCACCGCCTGGAGCGTGCGCTGGGCACCCCGGCCCGGATCTACTACAAGTACGAGGGCGTCTCACCCGCGGGGTCGCACAAGCCGAACACCGCTGTCCCGCAGGCGTTCTACAACGCCGCCGAGGGCGTGCACCGCCTGACCACCGAGACCGGCGCCGGGCAGTGGGGGACGGCCCTGGCCTTCGCCAGCGCGCTGTTCGGACTGGAGTGCGAGGTCTGGCAGGTCGGCGCGAGCTACGACCAGAAGCCCTACCGCCGCACGATGATGGAGACCTTCGGTGCCCGGGTGCACCGATCGCCGTCCAACCTGACCGCCGCGGGGCGGGCGATCCGGGCGGAGAACCCGGAGCACCCCGGATCGCTGGGCATCGCGATCAGCGAGGCGGTCGAGGTGGCTGCGGGCGATCCCGACACCCGCTACGCGCTGGGCAGCGTGCTCAACCACGTACTGATGCACCAGACCATCATCGGCGAGGAGGCCCTGCTCCAGCTCGCCAAGGCGGGGGAGGCCCCGGACCTGATCGTCGGGTGTACCGGGGGAGGGTCGAACTTCGGCGGGCTGGCGTTCCCGTTCCTGCGGGAGAAGCTCGCCGGCCGGATGTCGCCGACGATCCGGGCGGTCGAGCCGACGTCCTGCCCGTCGCTGACCCGTGGCGTGTACGCCTACGACTTCGGCGACACCGCGGGGATGACGCCGCTGCTGAAGATGCACACCCTCGGCCATTCCTTCGTGCCCGCCCCGATCCACGCCGGCGGGCTGCGCTACCACGGCATGTCGCCGCTGATGTCGCACATCTACGAGCTCGGGCTGATCGAGGCGATCGCCGTGCCGCAGACCGAGTGCTTCCGGGCGGCCGTCCAGTTCGCCCGTACCGAGGGCATCGTGCCGGCGCCCGAGCCGACCCACGCGATCGTCGCCACCATCCGGGAGGCGTTGGCGTGCAAGGAGTCCGGTGAGGAGAAGGTGATCCTGACCGCGATGTGCGGGCACGGCCACCTCGACCTGGCGGCCTACGACGCCTTCCTGTCAGGGCAGATGGTCGACGAGGAGGTCGGCGACGAGCGCTTCGCCGCCTCGCTCGCGGAGCTGCCGGCGACGTCCTGAACCCGCGGGGATCCGGCCGGTTCCGCCGCCGGCTCAGCTGCCGATCGGCTGCCGGGCGCCGGGCGCGGCCATCATGCCCACCGGGGCGAGCCGCCCCGGCTCGGCGAGCCAGGTGAGCAGGTCGCCGACCGGCATCGGCCTGCAGAAGTGGTAGCCCTGCGCGGCGTCGCACCCCATCGCCCGCAGGGACGTCCAGGTGGCCCGGTCCTCGACGCCCTCGGCCACCACGGCCACGCCCAGCGCGTGGGCCATCTCGAGGATCGCGCGGACGATCGCGGCGTCCTTGTCCGACCGACCGAGCGTGCCGATGAACCGTCGGTCGACCTTCAGCTCGGCCAGCGGCATCGTCTGCAGGTGCGACATCGAGGAGTACCCGGCGCCGAAGTCGTCGATCGCCAGCCGGATCCCCAGGCCGTTCAGGTGCTCGAGGGTCGCGGCGGCCCGGGCCTGATCCGTGATCATGGCGCTCTCGGTGATCTCCAGCGTGAGCAGCGCGGGCAGCATCTCGTACCGCGCCAGCAGCGCGGCCACCTGCTCGGGGAACGCGGGGTCCAGCAGGCAGCTGGCGGCGACGTTGACCGCGATCGAGACGACGATGCCCGACTCGCGCCACACCCGGTGCTGCCGAAGCGCCTCCCGCAGCACCCAGTCGGTCAGCGGGCGGATCAGGTCGGTGCGCTCCGCCAACGGGATGAACTCCCCGGGCAGCAACAGCCCTCGCTTCGGGTGCTGCCAGCGGACCAGCGCCTCGACCCCGCAGCAGCGGCCCTCCAGGGCCTCGATCTTCGGCTGGTAGTGCAGCACCAGCTCGTCGAACTCGATCGCGTGCCGGAGCTCGCCGAAGAGGCTCAGCTGCTGGTAGCTGTGCTGGTTGACCTCGGGGTCGTAGATCACGGTCCCGAGGTGGCCGCGCTTGGCCGCGTACATCGCGATGTCGGCGTGCTGCAGCAACTCCGCGGCGGTGTCGCAGTGCGCCGGGTAGAGGGCCGCACCGATGCTCGCGCTGATGTCCACGACGGTCCCGCCCAGATCGGCCGGCGTGCGCAGCGCCTCCAGGATCCGGTGGGCCACCCGCATCGTGGCCTCCTCGGAGTGCACCTCCGGCAGCAGCACCGCGAACTCGTCACCACCCAGCCGCGCGACGGTGTCGTGGTCCCGGATGACCCCGGCGATGCGCTGGGCGACCTCCTGCAGCAGGAGATCCCCGTGGTGGTGGCCCAGGGTGTCGTTGATCTCCTTGAAGCGGTTGAGGTCGAGCAGCAGCAGGGCCACCACCCCGCCTCGCCGGGCGGCCAGCAGCAGGGCCCGCTCCATCCGGTCCGACAGCAGCACCCGGTTGGCGACGCCGGTGAGGCTGTCGTGCAGCGCCTGGTGCCGGCTCTCCACTGCCTGGCGCTCGATCCGCCGCTGGTGGTTGAGCAGGGCCAGGCTGCAGAGCGCCAGCAGCAGGAAGTCGACCAGGCCGATGATCTCGGCGGCCAGCCGCAACCGCTGGTTCTGCTGGTTCACGACCGTGATGTAGGTGCCCAGGTCCTGCCGCTCGCGCTCGGTGTTGGCCAGGCTCAGCTTGCGCAGCGAGGAGGCACCGAGGTTGGCCTGCTCGGCGTACAGCACCACCTGCGCGCGGTCTCCGCGGTTGTCCGCCGAGACCAGCTCGCGCAGGGTCTCGGTGTAGGCCTCGTAGGTCTTGGCCACCGATGCTGCCCGTGCGGCCTCCTCCGGACCGGCCGAGGTCTGGAGCCAGCGCAGGCTGGGGGTCGCCGAGCCGAGCGAGGAGACCAGCGGCTGGTGCCCGATCTCGCTGCCGGCCCGCAGGTAGTCGTCGAGCGCATCGCGCTCCACGTCGATCAGCAGGGACACCTGGGCCCAGTGCTTGCTGATCTCCTCGATCTGCCGGATCTGGTAGGTGGCTCGGGCCGTGCTGGTCGTGCTCCAGTAGGCCAGCCCGGCCAGCCCGGCCAGGCCGATCGCCAGGCCGGCCACCGCGACGCGCGCGACGCCGCGACCTCGGAATAGCGTGCCCAGCACCCCAGTAGCCCTTCGAAACGCCACGAAACCGGACGACCGCTGCGGCGCGTCGCCGCTCAATGGGTAGTCATCGGGACGCCGCGACGGCGGGTTGAGCCGATCGGGCCGGGTGCCGATACAGCAGGCAACAGCTGCTCCTGGGAGGGGTTTCCGTGCGACGTCGTCACGTGGCCGTAGGGCTCGGTCTGGTTGCGATCACTGCGCTGGCGGCGTGCTCGTCCGGGTCCGCCGCGGACCAGGGTCCGCGCAAGGTCGCCTTCGTCGTGGCCAACTCGCAGCTGAACTTCGCCAAGGAGATGTCCGCGGGGTTCCGGGCGGGGGTCGCCGCGGTCGGCGGTGTCGACCAGACGGTGACCGGCCCGGACATCGAGGACGGCGCCAAGGAGTTGCAGATCTTCCAGGAGCTGACGAAGTCCTACCGCTCCGGCATCTCGGTGTTCACGCTGGCCCCCGACCTGTTCGTCGAGCCGCTGGCCGCGGCCCGGCACAGCGGGATCCCGCTGATCGCGGTGGACAACCCGGCGCCGCCGGCCTCGGGGGTACAGCTGTTCATCGGCAACGACAACTACGAGCTGGGCCGCATCCTGGCCGACCAGGTGATCGGCAGGCTCCCGGCCGGCGCGAAGGGCACCGTCATCATCGGCACCACGACGCCCGGCGTCCCCGTGCTCGACCGCCGCGCGGACGGAATGCGCGACCGGCTGACGGAGCGCCTGCCCGGGGTGAAGGTGGTCGGCCCGTTCGACACCAAGCACGAGGTCGCCTCCAACCTGGCCGCCTGGAAGCTGCTGGTCCAGGCGAACCCGGACGCCCTGGCCTTCCTCGGGACCGGGGACGCCGACGGGTGGCACCTGGCGCAGATCCGGCGGAGCACCCACGGGAAGTGGCTCGCCGGTGCCTTCGACCTCGACCCGCGCTCGCTGCAGGCGGTCAAGGACGGCGACCTGGTGCTGGTCTCGCCCGAGCACTACCTCAAGGGCGCCATCGCCGGCCGCCTGCAGGCCGAGCACGCCAGGACGGGCAAGGCGCTCCCGAAGGGCTGGATCTACACGCCGGGTCTGGCCGTGACCCCCGCGAACATCGATGAGATCATCGCGCGCCAGGCCTCGCCCGCGGCGAAGGAGTCGTGGTTCGCGCCGAAGATCAAGCAGATCCTCGACCACACCTCCACCTACCTGAGGCCGCTCTCCGCCGCGGGGTGACCCTCCGCGCCTGGGCTACGGTGTCCCATGTTCGACACCGCCGACCCGGCGTTCATCGCCGACCCCTACCCGGCGTTCGCTGCGCTGCGTGAGCGCGGCCCGGTGCACTGGCACCCGGGGCTGGGGCTGTACGTGGCGGTCGCCCACGCGGCCTGCGACACGCTGCTGCGCGACCGTCGCCTGGGGCGGCTGTGGCGGGACCGCGAGCCGGTGGAGACGTTCCCCGCGTTCAACCTGCTGCACCGGACGTCGATGCTGGAGAGCGAGCCGCCCAGCCACACGCGGCTGCGCCGGCTGGTGGCCGGCGCGTTCGGGCGGGGTCACGTGGAGCGGATGCGCCCGTGGGTGCAGCGCCTGGCCGACGACCTCGTCGCCGACCTGGCGGCCCGGATCTCCGGCGGCGGTCCGGCCGACCTGCTGGCCACGGTGGCGGAGCCGCTGCCGGTGGAGGTGATCGCCGAGCTGCTGGGGGTGCCGCCCGCCGACCGCGGCCTGCTGCGCCCGTGGTCCAACACGATCGTAAAGATGTACGAGTACGGCCTGCCGGATGAGCGCCAGCGCGAGGCGGAGGCGGCCGCCGCGGCCTTCGTCGCGTACCTCCGCGACCTGGTGGGCGAGCGCCGCCGCCGGCCTCGCGGGGACGACCTGGTCACCGACCTCGTGGCGGCCTCCGACGGCCGGGACAGCCTCAGCGAGGACGAGATCGTCGGCACCTGCGTGCTGCTGCTGATGGCCGGGCACGAGGCGACGGTCAACGTCGTCGGCAACGGCACCCTCGCCCTGCTCCGCCATCCCGAGCAGTGGCGCCGGGTGGTCGGCGACCCCGACCTGGTCGCCCCCTGCACGGAGGAGATGATCCGCTACGACTCGTCGCTGCAGATCTTCGAGCGCACCGCCACCCAGGACGTCGAGCTGGCCGGGGTGACGGTCCGGGCGGGGCAGAAGGTCGCCGCGCTGCTCGGTGCCGCGAACCGGGACCCGGCGGTCTTCGCCGCCCCCGACACCTTCGACACCGGCCGTACCCCCAACCCGCACCTGGGTTTCGGCGCCGGGATCCACTTCTGCCTCGGCGCGCCGCTGGCCCGCGTGGAGGTGCAGGCGGTGGTGGTGGCGCTTCGGTCCCGGCTGCCGGACCTGGTGCTGGCCGCCGAACCCGAACGCCGTCCGGAGTTCGTCATCCGCGGCCTGACGGCCCTCTCGGTCGCGTGATCGGTCGCGTGATCGTGAGGCGGCCTCGTCCGGGATGCCGGGGGATCCGCGTGCGGGCAGGATGAAGGCGTGCAGCTAGGACTTCAGGTACCCGACTTCACGTGGCCCGACGCACCCGCCAGCATCGGCCCCACGTTCCGGCGGATCGCGCAGGACGCCGAGGCGGCCGGGCTGGCCAGCCTGTGGGTGATGGACCACTTCTTCCAGATCCGCAGCGTCGGCCCGCCCGAGCACGAGATGCTCGAGGGCTGGACGGCGCTCGCGAACGCCGCGGCGGTCACCGAGCGGATCTCGCTCGGCACGCTGGTCACCGGAGTCACCTACCGGCATCCCGGCATCCTCGTGAAGACCGCGACCACCCTCGACGTGCTCTCCGGCGGGCGCGCCTGGTTCGGGATCGGCGCGGCCTGGAACGAGCAGGAGCACCTCGGCCTCGGCGTGCCGTTCCCGCCGGTGGCGGAGCGGTTCGAGCGGCTGGAGGAGACGCTGCGGATCGCCCACCAGATGTGGGCCGGCGACCAGAGCCCGTTCGACGGCCGGCACTACCAGTTGCGCTGGCCGCTGAACTCCCCGCGGGCCCTGTCCAGCCCGCACCCCAAGGTGATGATCGGCGGCACCGGCGAGCGCAAGACCCTGCGGCTCGTCGCGCAGTACGCCGACGCGTGCAACATCTTCGAGATGGGCACCGACGGCGTCCGGCACAAGCTGGACGTCCTCCGGCGGCACTGCGACGACGTCGGCCGGAACTACGACGAGATCGAGCGGACCACGCTCGGCTCGCTGCGGCTGTCCAAGGACGGGAGCAGCGGCACGATCACCGTCGGCCAGGCGGTCGACCGGTTCGCCGCGTACGCGGGGATCGGAGTCGACCACGCGATCGTCAACATGCCGCGCGTGTACGAACCCGAGGCGTTGGAGCTGATGCCCGACCTGGTCGAGCAGCTGCGGCAGATCACCCCCGCGGGACGCTGAGCGCGGCGTATGTCGCCGGGCGTGCCACGCTGGTTACGGTACGGGAGTGTTCTCCAAGGTCCTGGTGGCCAACCGCGGCGAGATCGCGGTTCGCGCCTTCCGCGCCGCCTACGAGCTCGGCGCCCGGACCGTCGCTGTCTTCCCCTGGGAGGACCGCAACGCCGTCCACCGGATCAAGGCGGACGAGGCCTACCAGATCGGCCGCCGCGGGCACCCGGTGCACGCCTACCTGGACGTCGCCGAGATCGTCCGGGTGGCACGGGCGTGCGGCGCGGACGCCGTCTACCCCGGGTACGGCTTCCTGTCGGAGAACCCTGACCTGGCCCAGGCCTGCGTCCAGGCCGGCATCACGTTCATCGGCCCCTCGGCCGAGGTGCTGCAACTGGCCGGGAACAAGGTGCGGGCGCTGGCCGCCGCCTCCGCGGCCGGGATCCCGGTGCTGCGCTCCAGCCCGCCGTCCGACGTGGCGGGGGAGTTGCTGGCGGCGGCCGAGGACATCGGCTTCCCGCTGTTCGTGAAGGCCGTCGCCGGCGGTGGCGGGCGCGGCATGCGGCACGTGGCCAGCCCGGCAGCGCTGGGCGAGGCGCTGAGCGTGGCCATGCGGGAGGCGGCCGGCGCGTTCGGCGACGCCACGGTCTTCCTCGAGCACGCGGTGCCGCAGCCCCGGCACCTGGAGGTCCAGGTGCTTGCCGACGCCGGCGGCGAGGTCACGCACCTCTTCGAGCGGGACTGCTCGGTGCAGCGACGGCACCAGAAGGTGGTCGAGATCGCGCCGGCGCCCCATCTGTCCCCGGACCTGCGCGAAGCGCTCTGCCGGGACGCCGTCGCCTTCGCCCACGCGGTCGGCTACGTCAACGCAGGCACGGTCGAGTTCCTCCTCGCCACCGGCGGCGCGGACGCCGGCCGCCACGTGTTCATCGAGATGAACCCCCGGATCCAGGTCGAGCACACGGTCACCGAGGAGATCACCGACGCGGACCTGGTGGCCGCCCAGATGCGGATCGCCGCCGGCGAGAGTCTGGCCGACCTCGGGCTGCGGCAGGAGTCGATCGAGATCCGCGGGGCGGCGCTGCAGTGCCGGATCACCACCGAGGACCCGGCCAACGGGTTCCGCCCGGACACCGGGCTGGTCAACACCTACCGCTCGCCCGGGGGAGCGGGGGTGCGGCTGGACGGCGGCACGGTCTACGCCGGGGCGACGATCAGCCCGCACTTCGACTCGATGCTGGTCAAGCTGGTCTGCCGGGGAGCGGACTTCCCGACCGCCGTGCGCCGGGCCCGGCGGGCGCTGGCAGAGTTCCGGATCCGCGGGGTGAGCACGAACATCCCGTTCCTGCAGGCGCTGCTGGCCGAGCCGGACTTCATCGCCGGCGGGGTGACGACGTCGTTCATCGACGAGCGGCCGTACCTCACCGGCGCGCGGCCCGGCGGCGACCGCGGCACCAAGCTGCTGACCTGGCTGGCCGACGTCACCGTGAACCACCCGCACGGGCCGGCGCGGGTCGCCGTCCGCCCGCAGCAGAAGCTCCCGCCGCTCGACCTGCTCGTGCCCGCGCCGCCGGGGTCGCGGCACCGGCTGGACTCCGCCGGCCCGGCGGCCTTCGCCCGGCACCTGCGACAGCAGGTCGGCGTCGCGGTCACCGACACGACGTTCCGCGACGCCCACCAGTCGCTGCTCGCCACCCGGGTGCGCACCCGCGACCTGATAGCGGCCGGGCCGTACGTCGCCCGGATGACCCCGGGGCTGCTCAGCGTGGAGTGCTGGGGCGGGGCGACGTACGACGTCGCGCTGCGCTTCCTCGGCGAGGACCCGTGGGAGCGGCTGGCCGCGCTCCGCGACGCGATGCCCAACCTGTGCCTGCAGATGCTGCTGCGCGGGCGCAACACCGTGGGCTACACGCCCTACCCGACCGAGGTCACCGACGCGTTCGTCGAGGAGGCCTCCGCCACCGGCGTCGACATCTTCAGGATCTTCGATGCGCTCAACGACATCGACCAGATGCGCCCGGCGGTCGAGGCGGTGCTGGCCACCGGCCGGTCGGTGGCCGAGGTGGCGGTCTGCTACACCGCCGACCTCTCCGACCCGGGGGAGCGGCTCTACACCCTGGACTACTACCTGCGGCTGGCCGAGCGGATCGTCGGTACCGGCGCCCACATCCTGGCGATCAAGGACATGGCCGGCCTGCTGCGCCCACCGGCGGCCCGCCGCCTGGTCACCGCCCTGCGCGAGCGCTTCGACCTGCCGGTCCACCTGCACACCCACGACACCGCCGGCGGCCAGCTGGCCACCCTGCTCGCCGCCGTCGATGCCGGGGTGGACGCCGTCGACGTCGCCAGCGCCTCGATGGCCGGGACCACCAGCCAGCCGCCGATGTCGGCCCTGGTGGCCGCGATGGCGCACACGCCCCGGGAGCCCGACCTGGACCTGCGCGCGGTGATGGACTTGGAGCCCTACTGGGAGGCCGTCCGTCGGGTGTACGCGCCGTTCGAGTCCGGGCTGCCGGCCCCGACCGGGCGCGTCTACGACCACGAGATCCCCGGCGGCCAGCTGTCCAACCTGCGCCAGCAGGCGATCGCGCTGGGCCTGGGTGAGAAGTTCGAACAGATCGAGGCCATGTATGCCGCCGCCGACCGCATCCTCGGCCGCCTGGTGAAGGTGACGCCGTCCTCCAAGGCGGTCGGCGACCTCGCCCTGCACCTGGTCGCGGTCGGGGCGGACGCCGCGCAATTCGCCGAGCACCCCGACCGGTTCGACGTCCCGGACTCGGTGATCGGCTTCCTCTCCGGCGAGCTCGGGGAACCGCCGGGCGGCTGGCCCGAGCCGTTCCGCAGCCGCGCACTCGCCGGGCGGACCGCGCCGCGCCGGCTGGTCGAGCTGACCGAGGACGACCGGGTGGGGCTGAAGCAGCAGCGCCGGGCCACGCTGAACCGGTTGCTCTTCCCGGGCCCCGCCCGGGACTTCCTCGCCGTCCGGGCCGACTACGGCGACGTCTCGGTGCTCGACAGCGTGGACTACCTCTACGGGCTGCGCCCGGGTGAGGAGCACGTGATCGAGCTGGAGCGCGGGGTCGAGCTGCTCGCCCGGCTGGAGGCGGTGGGGGAGGCCGACGAGCGCGGCCTGCGCACGGTGATGTGCACGCAGAACGGGCTGCTGCGCCCGTTCCAGGTCCGGGACCGCTTCGTCCACGTCGACGTGCGCGCGGCGGAGAAGGCGGACCCGTCCTCACCGGGCCACATCGCCGCGCCGTTCGCCGGGGTGGTGTCACTGGCGGTCGCCGAGGGGGAGGAGGTGGCCGCCGGGCAGGTGGTCGCCGGGATCGAGGCGATGAAGATGGAGGCCTCGATCACCGCCGGGATCGCCGGGACCGTGCACCGGCTGGCGATCGGCGCGGTCCAGCAGGTGGAGGGCGGCGACCTGCTGCTGGTGATCACGCCGGCGTGAGCGCGCTCAGCCGCCGGAGACCGCCTCCTGCGGGCGCCGGTTCACCCCTTCCAGCAGCGCCTTCTTGAGGTCGTCGGGCGTGTCCACCGCCCACGCCTTGCCGCCGGTGGCCTGGGTCATCGCGTCGAGCGCGGTCATGTCCGCGTTGGGGCCGATGCCCATCGCGAACAGCAGCACCGGCCGGTTCGGGTCGGCCTCCTCCTTGAGCGTGGAGACGAGCCGGTCCAGGCTCATGCCGCCGTTCTTGTCGTTCGCGCCGTCCGTGAAGATCACCACCGAGTTCACCGCTCGGGGGTCGTAGGAGTCGCGCTGGCTCCGCACGGCGGCGAGCGCGGTGTCGTACAGCCCCGTGCCGCCGGGGGTCAGCTGGTCCACGACGCCCTCGGTGACGACCTTGAGCTCGTCCCTGTGGGTATGCCCGTCGCCCGCGCTGCTGCCCAGCACCGTCACCGGGGTCAGCTCCCGCCAGTCCCGCCGCCCGTCCAGCCGCCGGGCGAAGATCCACAGTCCGACGGAGGACCCGTTGGGCAGCAGCTCGGCGCCGCTGATGGCGGCCTTCACGCACAGCTGGATCCGGGACACCCCACCGGGACCCTCGGCCGACATCGACGTGGACACGTCGATCACCGCGAGCATCCGGGACGGCTGGGCCAGCGCCTTCAGTCGCCCGCGCAGCCCGGCGATCTCCGCCGCGGTGGGCGTGGCCATGGCCCGCACGGCCCCGGCACGGACCCCGCCGGCCTTCGGCCCGGTGGCCAGGTCGATCCGGAACCCGTCGCGGACCGCGATCTGGTGGGCGGTGGGGGAGGTGAGGTGGGCGAGCAGGAGATCCAGGGCGTGGTGCTGTTCGGGTGTCCTCGCCACGGTCTGGCTGGTGACGATCGGGAAGTCCAGCACGGGGGAGCCTTCCCGGGGGTAGACCGCGACCAGGTTCGGGTCGGGGTTGCCGCCGTTGGCCGCGGCGACGGACTGCTCCGTCGTCGCGATCAGCGGGGCGGTCACCGTGCCGGACTGCGCGACGGCGACGACGTCCTCCCCGGGCGGTACGGGGCTCCGGCCGGAGGCCATCAGCGCCGAGGCGACGGCCGTGTCCGCGCCGGCGCCCTTGCCCATCGACTGCCACAGCGCGATCAGCGCGGCGAGGCTGTCGGCGCGCTGGTCGACGTCGGGCAGCGCCACCGGTCGCCGTCCGGCCAACGCCTGCGCCCAGGTGGGCGGCGCCGAGGCCCACCCCTCCTCCTCCGCGGCCTGGCGGCTGGTGGCCAGGACGACCGGCGTGGAGGCGAGGCTGCCCACCCGCTGCAGCCGCCACCGGGGGATCCGCCGGACCCACAGGGAGGAGTCGGGGATCCACACGTCGGGAGCCCGATCGGTGGGCAGCACGGCCGACCCCTCGACGGTCTGGGCCGGGTCCTGCCCGCTCACCGACACCTGCACGCACTGACCTCCGCCGAGGCTCCGACCCTGGATCGAGGCCACCGCGGACTGGACGACCGGTTCCGCCGCCGGAGCCGCCGCGACATCGAGGCTCACCAGCGTGCACTTCGTCGGCGGGGTGAACGGCAGCATCGCGTACGCGTTGCTCGGGCCCACGACGAACACCCCCGCCACGGCCACCGCGAACACGAGCACGCCCAGCACGGCCAGCACGCGCAACCCCCAGCGCGGCCCGTCCGCCCGGTCGTCGATGTCGGGGGAAACCGTGCCGCGGTCGTCGTTCACGACGTGTCGAGCCATGCCTACCCCACCCCGCAGGGTGCCTTCACGAACCCTCTGACAGTTACCGGCCTTTGTCCGCCCGCCAGGGTAGCCGAGGGTGATGGGATCGTGGCACCCGAGGGTGGATTTCCGTCGAATGGTTACCGTCAGTTACGAACGATCACGTCAGCCGGCGCCGGGCGGTGCGACGCCGGCACCGAGCCTGCCGCGCACCAGATCGCTGATGTCGGTGGGGGAGACCACTCGGATGGCCAACCCGTCGGTGGCGTCCGCGATCGCCAGGAGGGCCGTCAGGTCGGCGTCAGGGCCGATGCCGACCCCGAACACGAGCACCGGGCGCCTGGGGTCGGCCTCTGCCCGCAGCGTGGAGATCAGCCGGTCAAGGCTGAGTCCGCCGGTTTTCTCGTTGGCACCGTCCGTGAAGATCACCATCGCGTTGATCGCGCCCGGGTCGTAGGTGGCCCGGACGCTGCGAACGGCCGCCAGCGTCGTGTCGTAGAGCCCGGTGCCACCGCCGATCAGCAGGGTGGGGAGCCTGCTGATCGCGGCCTGGAGC
>JBKPQU010000468.1:0-2682 GCA_046734255.1 Actinomycetota bacterium | reverse complement strand
GCCCTGTCCACCCGCTCGCTGCCCCGGCTGTTGCGCGTGCACGCCGACCCGCTGACCGCGTGGGTACAGGGCGATCCGGTGGCGGTGGCCGGCCTGGCCCGGCTGGAGCTGTCCCGGCTCGGCGTGCGCGCCCACCCTCTCCCCCAGGCGCCGACGGCCCCCGAGATCACCTCCGAACCCGGCCGCTAGCGCGGCCGGTTGGAGGGATGCTCCGGCCACGGCGCGTCGGCGGGGCGCACCGTCGACCAGCCGGCGTCCCGGGCCGCGCAGGCGGCCAGCACGCCCACGACCGCGGTCGGGTTGTGCAGCCCGCCGCCCAGCACGGCCTGCCGCGCCTCGTCCAGCGGCACCCACCGCGCGAACATGTCCAGCTCCTCGTGCTCGCGGGAGTGCCGGTCGCCGTCGGGCACCTCGGAGAGGTCCCGGGCCAGGTAGACCCGCAGCGCCTCGTCCATCCCGCCCGGGGAGTTGAACCAGTCCAGGAGCACCGACCACTCCCCCGCGAGCAGGTCCGCCTCCTCGGCCAGTTCCCGCCGGGCCGCGGCCAGCGGGTCCTCCCCGGCCACGTCCAGCAGGCCGGCGGGAAGCTCCCACAGCTGCATCCGCACGGGGTGCCGGTACTGCCGCAGCAGCAGCACCCGCTCCCGGTCGTCCAGCGCGAGCACGCCGACCGCTCCCGGGTGGCGCAGGTACTCCCGGCGGACGATGCCGCCCGCGCCGAGGTCGACGGTGTCGCGGACGACGTCCCAGACCAGGCCGTGGTGGATCAGCTCGGACCCGAGGACGGGGCGCGGCGCGAGGACGTCCCGCAGGGGTTCGGTCATGCGGTGGCAGCGGCAGGCGCGACCTCGATCAGCCGCTCCTCGGCCTGCCGGGCCAGGGCGGCGGCGACCAGCCCGGAGAACAGGGGGTGGGCGCGGTCCGGCCGGGAGCGGAACTCCGGGTGGGCCTGGGTGCCGACGTAGTACGGGTGGACGTCGCGGGGCAGCTCGACGTACTCGACCAGCATGCCGTCGGGCGAGGTGCCGGAGAACTCCAGCCCGGCCGCGGTCAACCGGTCCCGGTAGGCGTTGTTCACCTCGTAGCGGTGCCGGTGCCGCTCGCTCACCCGGTCGGCGCCGTACAGCTCGTGCACCAGCGACCCCGGGCTCAGGTCGGCCGGGTAGGCGCCCAGTCGCATGGTGCCGCCCATGTCGCCGTCGCCGGCGACGATCTCCTTCTGCTCCTCCATCGTGGCGATCACCGGATGGTCGCAGTCGGGGTCGAACTCGGTGCTGCTGGAGCCGGGCAGGCCGGCGACGTGCCGGGCGAACTCGATCACCATGCACTGCAGGCCCAGGCAGAGACCCAGTGCCGGCACGCCGTTCTCGCGGGCCCAGCGCAGCGCGCCCACCTTGCCCTCGATCCCGCGGACGCCGAAGCCGCCCGGCACGCAGATCGCGTCGACGCCCTGCAGCATCCGGCGGGCGCCGTCCGGGGTCTCGCAGGTGTCGGAGGCCACCCACCGGATGTTCACCCGGGCGTCCTCGTTGACCCCGCCCGCGCGCAGCGCCTCGGTCACCGACAGGTAGGCGTCCGGGAGGTCGATGTACTTGCCGACCAGCGCCACCGTGACCCGGTTCGCCGGCCGGTGCACCCGGCGGAGCAGCTCGTCCCAGACGGACCAGTCCACGTCCCGGAACGACAGGCCGAGGCGGCGTACCGCGTAGGCGTCCAGTCCCTCCCGGTGCAGGACCTTCGGGATGTCGTAGATGCTCGGCGCGTCCACGGCCGCGACCACGGCCTCCTCGTCGACGTCGCACATCGACGCGATCTTGCGCTTCACGGCGAGCGGGATCTCCCGGTCGGCGCGGCAGACGATCGCGTCCGGCTGGATGCCGATGTTGCGCAGGGCAGCCACGGAGTGCTGCGTGGGCTTGGTCTTCAGCTCCCCGCTGGGCGCCAGGAACGGGACCAGCGAGACGTGCACGAAGAAGACATTGTCCCGGCCGACGTCCTGGCGCACCTGCCGGGCGGCCTCGAGGAAGGGTAGCGACTCGATGTCGCCGACGGTCCCGCCGATCTCCGTGATGATCACGTCCGGCGCGCCCTCCGGGCCGGTGGACGTCGCCTGGGCGCGCATCCGGGCCTTGATCTCGTTGGTGATGTGCGGGATCACCTGGACCGTGTCGCCGAGGTACTCGCCCCGGCGCTCCTTGGCGATCACGGCGGAGTACACCTGGCCGGTGGTGACGTTGGCCGAGGCGTCCAGCTCGACGTCGAGGAACCGCTCGTAGTGGCCGATGTCGAGGTCGGTCTCGGCACCGTCGTCGGTGACGAAAACCTCCCCGTGCTGGAAGGGGTTCATCGTGCCGGGGTCGACGTTGAGGTAGGGGTCGAGCTTCTGCATCGCGACCCGAACCCCGCGCCCCCGCAGGAGGTGGCCGAGGCTCGAGGCGGTCAGCCCCTTGCCCAGCGAGGACGCCACGCCGCCGGTGACGAAGATGTGCCTGGTGAGATGAGCCGCGCGCTCGGAGATCCGCTGCACCACGGACTTCAACGGTATCAGTCGTGGCCGCCGGCAGCGCGACCACGTGCGGAAACGCCCGGGCGCGCCCTCCGATAGGCGGCCCGGGCGGCGGCGACCGCGTCGGCGGCCGTGGGCAGCGCCTCAGCACGCCGAGCAGCCCGCCTCCGGAGCTC
>JBKPQU010000467.1:0-7071 GCA_046734255.1 Actinomycetota bacterium | reverse complement strand
CGGGTCGCCCGGGAGCAGCCGGATCAGGTGCGCTGGTTGCGCCAGGACGCCGCCGACGACGAGGCGCGCGCCCTGTGGCCGGCCGACCTCTTCGCCGCCGCGGGCGACGTCGTCGCCGCGGTGCGCCCGATCTGGGTGATCAGCCCCGAGGTCGTGGCCCGCGGCCTGCAGCCCGCGCGGCCGGGGGCGGCCGCCGCGGTCGACGTGGTGATCGTCGACGACGCGGGGAACGTGGGGATCGCCGAAGCCGCGGCGGCGCTGTCGCGCGGCCGGCAGGTCGTGGTCGGCGGCGACCATCAGGGTTTGCCCGCGCCGGACGGCGGGCCCTGCGTACTGGCCGAGATCGCCGCCGTCACCGGCGTCCACCGCCTGGACCGCAGCCATCGCGTGCGCGACGCGAGGCTGCTCCACCCGATGCGTACGCGGTTCCCGCAGCGCTGGGACGCCGTGCCGGGCACGATCGCGGAGCCCTGCCTGCGCCTGGACGTCGTGGCCGACGCCGTCGCGCTGCCCGCGCCCGGCGAGGAGCTCGCGGCGACCTCGGAGGCCGAGGTGCAGCGGGTGGTCGATCTCGTCATCCAGCACGCGACGCTCCGCCGGCACGAGTCGCTGCTGGTGATCGCGCTGTCCGACCGGCACGCGGAGCGGATCGAGGAGGCCCTGCGCGGCGCGTCCTCCACCCGGGTGATGCTGCGCGGCTGGCTCGAGGGCCGCGGCGACGAGGTCGAGCCGTTCCTGCTGCGCACCGCGGGGCGCGTGACCGGGCTCGAGCGGGACGCGGTGATCGTCACTCTCGGCCTCGCCCGGACCCCGCACGGCCGGGTGCTGCACCGGTTCGGCCCGCTCGACGGTCCCGCCGGGGCGGGCGCCCTGACCTCGGCGATGACCCGTGCCCGTCGCCGCACCACGCTCGTCTCCAGCTTCACCGCGGCTGACCTCGATCCGGAGCGGCTGCACACCGAGGGCGCCCGGCTGCTGCGGGAGGTCCTGCTGGCCGCGGGCGACGAGGCGGAGCACGAGCCTGAGGCAGTCGCCGTCGCCGACCGTCTCGTCTCGGACCTGCGGGATCGGCTGGTCGCGTCCGGCATCCCCGCACAGACCGGGCTCGGTGACCCGGACTGGCCGATCGACCTGGCGCTGCGCGACCCGCAGCCGCCGGGCAACAGGCTGCTCGCGGTCGACCTGGACGGGCCGAGATACGCCGCCCGGACGATCCGCGAGCGGGATCGCCAGCGCGGCGAGCAGCTGGTCCAGGCGGGCTGGGTTCATCACCGGGTGTCCGCGATCGACGTCTTCCGGGATCCCGCCGGTGAGGTGGAGCGGATCCGGCGGGCCTGGATCCGCGCGATGCTCGACCGGGAACGGCAGGAGGCGCTGAGCGGGCTGGCCGCGGTCAATGCTGGGGACGGCTGGGACGCCACCCCGCCGCAGCCACCCGCCGGGGCCGCCCGGCCGGACGTCGACACCGCGGTGCTGCCCCGGCAGACCAGCGACGACACCGACACCGGCTGGGGTGAGACACCCGCAGGGGATTGGGCCCCCGAAGGGGACGACGAGAGGATCCGCCGCGAACGGCCGCCGCACTGGTAGGGCGGCGGGCTGGTAGGGCGGCGGGCTGCGCAGCCGGCCCGCCCCTATCGGGGAGAGCCCTCAGACCTCGCCGCCGCCCCGGCGGACGCTCAGCAGGTCCCGGATCTCGCGCAGCAGCTGGATGTCCTCCGGCGTGGCCGCGGGCTCCGGGTCCTGCCCGCGCCTCCGCAGCGCCTCCAGCCGGTTGACCGGGACCACCACGAAGAAGTACACGGCCAAGGCGACGATCACGAAGTAGATCAACGCGTTGATCGTCGAACCGATGATGATGTGGCCGCCGTTGACGTGCCAGCCCAGCGTGCCGAAGTCGGGGGTGCCGCCGAGCGCGCCGATGATCCCGCCGATGAAGTCCTTCGCGAATGCGTTCACCACCGTCCCGAACGCGACGCCCATCACCACCGCCACCGCCAGGTCGATGACGTTCCCGCGCAACACGAAGTCCCGGAACCCTTTGATCATCGCTTGTGCTCCCCTCAGGCCTCGGGCCGGCTGATCGGCGCAGAGCCTAACCCGCGACTCACCGGCCGGCGCGCCGGCGGGGAGCGGCTCACCCTCAGGCGTGGCGACCCGGCACTCATCGGTCGTGGATCGTCAGGCTGAGCAGGCGCGCACCCTGAGCAGCGGCGAGCCGGGCCGCCGTCGAGGTGTCCACCGCGAGCAGCACCAGGCCGTCCGTCCCGCCGGCACCACCGCCCGCCGGTGCCGCGGCGTCGCCCCCGAAGCCCTGGTCGAGCGCTCCCCACCCCGAACTCTCCGGCGGATCGGGGCCGGCCGTGGAGCCCGGGACGGCGAGCACCAGGGCGGCCTCGGCGATGGCGCGGGCCGGTGCGGGCAACTCGTCCTGGCCTCCCGGCATCGCGCCGACCACTGTTCCGCCGGTGCTTGTCCCGGCGAGCACGTCCACCCGGTCGCCGACCTGAACGCCGGCCAGGCCGCCCGGGTCGGCCAGGCGCACGACGACCGCGACCGTCCCCGCCGGCTGGCCGTCGAGCAGTCCCGCGCCGAGCAGCCGGGCGTCGGTCATCGGCTCGCCCCGGCGTACTGGACCCGCCAGCGTTGCGCCCACTGGGTCGGCGACGACTCCTGCGGGAAGTGCGGACGGCGCCCAGGCGCCCGCGGTGACGTCGCCGGCCGCAAGCAGATGACCAGCGGGCAGGTCCCGGGAGGCCACCCACACCGGCGCCGTCGGCGGAGGTGCCGGGGCCAGGGCATGGACCGCCGCGGCCACCGCGGCCGCGAGGCACCCGGCAACCGCGAGCCTCCGCCGCCGGGCCAGGGCCCGCCGCACCGACCTGCGGGTGAGACGCGGAAGGATCATGGCAGCACGAACGGCAGGCGGAGACCGTCGAGGCTGTGCCGGCAGGTGCAGTCGCCGCCCGGCATGGCGGCCACGACCCCGCTGAGCAGGCCCTTCAGCCGCTCGACGCTGGCGGCGAAGACCTCCAGCACCTCGGCGTGGGTCACCCCCTCGCCGGCCGCCAGGCCGGCGTCGAGATCGGTGACGACCGCGATCGTCGTATAGCACAGGGCCAGCTCGCGGGCGATCGACGCCTCCGGCATGGCGGTCATGCCCACCAGTTCCGCCCCGGCCGCGGCATGCCAGCGCGATTCCGCGCGGGAGGAGAAGCGCGGCCCGTTGATCACCACAAGAGTCGCACCGTCCCGGGCGGGCCAGCCCGCGGCCCCGGCCGCCGCGATCACGCACGGCCGCCCCCGCGGGCAGTAGGGATCGGCGAAGGCGACGTGGACGACCGCGCCCTCGCCGTCGTAGACGGTGTGCGC
This sequence comes from Actinomycetota bacterium, assembly GCA_046734255.1. Taxonomy (GTDB): domain Bacteria; phylum Actinomycetota; class Actinomycetes; order Actinomycetales; family Kineosporiaceae; genus JBKPQU01. Next base: position 3,699 of record JBKPQU010000467.1, on the reverse strand, counting down.
GCGGCCCCACGTGCGGTCGATGATCTGGTCGGGCACCACCAGGGCCCCGGGCCCGAGCTCCGGCCGCATCGAGCCCACCGCGCACGGCGCCAGCACCTGCCGGACACCGAGGGCCCGCAGCGCCCACACGTTCGCCCGGTAGTTGACCCGATGGGGTGGGAACCGGTGGTCGTGGCCGTGGCGCGGGATGAATGCCACGCGGCGACCGCCGACCTCGCCCACCACCGGCGGTTCGCTGGGGAGGCCGAACGGAGTCTCGACGGGAACCTGCCGGCCGGCGTCGATGAAGCTGTAGAAGCCGGACCCGCCCAGGATGCCGATCTCCGCCGACGCCTCGGTCGATCCACCCGTCGTCATGGCCGCGACGGTAGTCGTACGCGCCGCCGGTCAGGACGCCACGGACACGGGCTGTGGACGAGCGGCGCTCCGGGCCGGCTGTGGAGGAGACGTCGCCCCGCCGTGCGGCGGGCGCGCGATCGGATCAGGCCGCCGAGCCGGAGTTCGAGGACGAACCCGAGCCGGAGGCGGCCTTTCCGGACCCGGAGGAGGAGCTCGAGGAGCCCTTCTCCGCCGTCTTCGTCGAGGCGCCGTCCGAGGACTTCGATCCGGCGCCGTCCGGCTGGCTCTTGGCCGCGGCCTCCGAGCGGGCTTCGGACTTCCCGTTGGATCCGGCGGAGGCCGACGCGCGCGAGTCGGTGCGGTAGAACCCCGAGCCCTTGAACACGATGCCCACCGAGTTGAAGACCTTGCGCAGGCGCCCCTGACACTGCGGGCACTGCGTCAGCGCCGAATCGGTGAAGGACTGCTGCACTTCGAACCGGTGGTCGCACTCGGTGCACGCGTAGACGTACGTCGGCACGTCCGTGTCCTCCTTCTCTCCTCCCGGGCGGGGGGAGACCCGGCCCAGCAGCGCTCTCGGGCTGCTGGCACTCTAACGCTTCGAGTGCCAATGATATGCCGAAGCCGGCGTCTTGCGCTGCTAGGAACCGGTGCTCGGCGCCCCGCCGGGTCGCCGCCTGGGGGGCGGGTGGCGCCGCCAGCGGGCCAGCTTCCCCCCGGCGCTGACCTCCCGCAACCTGTCCTCGGTGGCCTGGCGGACCGCCGAGGGGGCGACCAGGATCAGGTCGTCGCCGTGCCGCAGGATGGTCTGCGGCGAGGGCACGAACGATCCGGCGTCCCGCACCACCAGCGTGATGTTGGCGCCCTGGGGCAGGCGCAGCTCGAACACCTCGACCCCGTGCAGCCGCGATCTCGGACCGACCTTGACCTGCAGGACGTCGGCGCCGAGCGTGCCCAGAGGCGAGGATTCGACGTCCAGGTCGACGGCGCCCAGCGGGTCGGACAGCTGCAGCCACTGCGAGACGCCCGGCAGCGACGGCCCCTGGATCACCGTGAAGATCACGACAAGGACGAAGACGAGGTCGAACAGGCGCACGCTCCCGGTCACCCCGGCGGCGACTGGGATCGTGGTCAGCACGATCGGGACGGCGCCGCGCAGGCCGGACCAGGAGAGGAAGGCCTGCTCGCGCAGGTTCAGCCCGAACCAGCTGACCGAGGCCAACACGGAGGCGGGCCTCGCCACCAGCAGCAGGACCAGGCCGATCGCGACCGCCGGCACCACCTGACCGGGCAGCCGGGCGGGGTCGGCGAGCAGGCCGAGGAGGACGAACAGGCCGATCTGTGCAACCCAGCCCAGTCCCTCGGCGAACCCCCGCACGGTGGCGCCGTGCGGCAGCCGGGAGTTGCCCAGCACGAGCGCCGCCAGGTACACGGCGATGAACCCGGAGGCGAGCACGACGGCGGCCGCGGCGTAGGCGCCGACCGCCAGCCCGATCACCGCGATCGGGTACAGGCCGGACGAGGGGAGGGCCACCCGGCGCAGCCCCGCGGCGCCGAGCCATCCCACCGCGAGCCCGATCAGGGCGCCGGCGGCCAGTTCGAACACGGCCTTGCCGACCAACACCAGCCACCCCTGGCTGGTGTGGCCGGAGAGCAGCGCCGTGAGCTCGACGACCGCGATCACCACGGGTGCGTCGTTGAACCCCGACTCCGCCTCCAGGATGCCGACCAGCCGCCGGGGGAGCGGCACCCGACGCAGCACCGAGAAGACCGCCGCCGCGTCGGTCGAGGAGATCATCGCGCCGAGCAGCAGAGCGATCTGCCACTCCAGGTGCAGCAGCACGTGGGCGGCCGCGCCCGCGATGGCCACCGAGACCGTGATCCCGACCGTGGCCAGGACCGCGGCCGGCGCGACCGCGTCGCGGATGGTCGACCACCGGGTGGTCAGCCCACCCTCGGTGAGGATCGCCACGAGGGCGGCGTAGCCCAGGACGGCGGTCAGCCGGAACCGGTCGAACTCGATCCCGAAGCCGCGCTCGCCGATCACCAGGCCCAGGCCCAGGTAGAGCAGCAGGGACGGTAGGCCGCTCCGACTGGCCAGGCGGACGGAGGCGACGGCGATGAGCAGGACGCCGGAGGAAACGAGCAGCGCGATGTTGAGCTGCTCGATCGTCACCGGACAGGCCCTCGGCTGACCTCATCGGGCCGAGCAGCCACGGGACGGATCACGCGTGGTCCGGGGTGGCGGGGAGAATGACCCAGCGGCTCGGCGTGACGACCCGTGGAACGAGGACATCGTGCTGTTCCAAAGGGATCGGCTCGGTCGCCGCGTCCAGGAGTTCGTCCTCGTGCAGCAGGACGGCGACCGTGGCGCGGGCGCCCACCCGGCGAAGCGCTCGGTCGTAACAGCCACCACCGTTGCCCAGGCGGCTTCCCCGGGTGTCCACGGCCAGTCCCGGGGCGAGCACGACGTCTGCCTCGCCCACCGCGTCCAGACCCAGCCGCGGCCCGCCGGGGTGCGGGACGGCCAGCTTCCCGACGAGTTCGGTCGCGCCGTCGTCCTCGGCCCAGTCGAGGTCGAAGTCCGGGCACACCACCGGCAGCAGGACCCGCACGCCGCGCCGGCGCAGCACCTCGCGCAGCGCAGCGGTACCCGGCTCTCCGGTCATCGACGCGTACAGCGCGACGCACCCCGCCGCCTGCACCTCCGGCATCTCCAGCACGACGGCGGTCAGGCCGCCGGCCGCCTGCTCCTGCTCCTCCGGCGACCTGGCGCGACGCGCCGAGCGGAGCCGGCGCCGCAGGGCCCACTTGACCGCCGCTGGCCCAGGATCCGGCTCGGTACCGGCCGCCGGCCGGGCCGACCGGGAGGTCGCCGTCGCGTCCATATGCGTGTCCCCGTCACCTATCCGGGCTACTCTGTGTATGTAATCATTTACGCACTGTTTCCACCTGGGGATCACAACCCCCGGCCATCGTGGTGCCTGGAGTGCTCCACCGGCCACCGGTGGACCGACCCGCGGGAGTCACGATGTCCATGCGGACCCGCCTGGCCATTGTGCTCGCGGCCGTCATGATCGGACCCCTGGTGGCGGCCTGGCTGGCCGTCGGTGTCCTGGTCCCCACCGTCTCACGGGACGCCCAGCGGGCGAGCCTCGACCGCTCCGCCGGCGCCGTCTCCCTCGCCCTGGCCGGGCGCTGCCAGGCCGTCGGTGAGCTGGCCCGTTCGGTCGCGCAGCAGCTGACCATCGGCGTCCTGGCCGGCGGGGGGCGGACGGTGACGGCCGCCTCCGCGCGGGAGGCGGCGGTCGCTGCCGCCGCTCGCAGGCCCGGCACGTCGGTCGCGGTCCTGCCCGACGG
>JBKPQU010000466.1:0-6917 GCA_046734255.1 Actinomycetota bacterium | reverse complement strand
TCAGCTCAAGGGATCTGGTGAGGATGCGTAGCGTCGCCAGGTCGGACGGGCGTACGAGGACGAGCCCCTCATCCTCGCCCAGAACCGGCTCAGTCATCGGCGCGCCCTGACCTCATGTGCGCCGGTCGCAGTGACGACCGGCAGGAGATGAACATGAACCCCACCCCTCGCCGCGTCCAGAACCTCGCCGTTGACCGTTACGGTCGCGCGGGAGACGCTGTCGATGCCGCCGTGGAAGGGAGAAGGCCGATGGCCCTCGAATTCCAGTCCCCCCGGTTCGCCGGTGACCCGCTCCTGCTCGAGATCCTCAACGACCCTGATACTGGCACGCTGAAGCTCGGGCCGGGAAGCCCACCGGACAGCGTCACGGTCGTCCAGAAGGCGCTCTGGGACCTGCAGTGGCCGCAGCGGGTCGACACGCCCATCACCGTCGAGACGCAGTTCGTCATCGGCACCTACGGACCCGTGACGACGAAGGCGGTGACGAAGTTCAAGACGCAGTACGACATCCACTTCCCGCCGGACGCGCCCACCGGGTTCATCGACGGCTTCACCGGGCCGCGGACGCTGCGGGAGCTAGACAAGCAGTGCGTGCTGTTCGACCCGGCCGACGCGGAGCTGCAGCAGAAGGCCGACGAGGTGTTCAACGAGCAGGGGCTCCAACACGACCGGCCGACGCTGCCCTCGCTCGGCACGAACGGCGCCGTGCGGATGGACTCGTCCGGCAACGGCCCGATCGCGAGCGGCATCTACTTCAAGGTCGGCCTCGGCACGTTCCTCGTCGCGGAGCCGTTCTTCACCACCTACGCGATCGACAACGGCGGTACGCACGGCATCCTCGGCTGGCCGATCGCGGAGGCCGCCATCAGTGCCGACGGCGAGGTGCAGAGATTCCAGGGCGGCCGGCTGCGGGTGGTGCCGGGGCAGGTTGTGGTCGAGCCCGGCACCCCGCCACCGATCGAGGTCGCCGACCCCAGCTTCTGAGTCCCTCGCTAGCGTGGGTGTGTGTGCTGGTCTGGGACAACGAGTCCGCGGTCGGATCCTGGCGTGGTGGCCGACCCCAGCTCACGACCGGGTCCGCCGTGTTCGCCGGCACCTTGGGCATCTCGGTGCTGCAGTGCCGCCCGAGGCTCGCTGCGGGATCACGGCCGGTCCGCGGGCGCGCGGAATCTCGCGGCGACGTTCTCGACAAGCTTCCGCTCGGTGACCCGAATGCGCAGTGGCGCAAGTCTGACGGTCGGCCGGGTCGGGTCCCCAGCACGTGACTGGTCGACCTGTGCGGATTGTCCGTGTCTCACCGTCGATGGACGGTGGCAGCCAGTAGGTTCGACGTGAAGCAACCGCCCCCGCCGGGATCTAAGCGACGAGTCGTATGCACGGCCGCTCGGGAGCTGAGCAGTCCGGACTCCGATTCATGACGTCACGGTTCATCCCTGGATCCGGCTGCTGTGGCCTGCCCATTCCTTCTCGCGAAGCTCGAACTTCTGTGGTTTGCCGGTTGCCGTGCGCGCTAGTTCCTCGATGAACTCGACTGCCTTCGGCACCTTGAAGCGGGCAATATGTGTTTGCAGGAAGCCGAGCAACTCGGTCTCGTTGACCTCGGCGCCGGGTTTGCGGATGACGAAGGCTTTCGGTCGTTCTCCCCATTTCTCGTCCGGAATTCCGATGACCACGGCCTCGAGCACGGCGGGGTGCATCTCAAGGGCGTGTTCGATTTCGACGGTCGAGATGTTCTCTCCGCCGGAGATGATGATGTCCTTGGCGCGGTCGCGCAGTTCGACGTAACCGTCCGAGTGCTGCACGCCCAGGTCCCCGGAGTGCAGCCAGCCGCCGCGGAACGCCGTTTCGGTGGCGTCGGCGTCATCGAAGTACCCGATCATGACGTTATTGCCGCGCATCACGATCTCGCCCATGGTGCGTCCATCGCGGGGGACGTCGGCCATCTTCTCGTCGACCACCCGGATTGGGTCGGCCTGGATCATGGCCACGCCCTGGCGGGCCTGGAGGCGGGCCTGGTCGCCGGGCGGTAGCGCCGACCAGCCGGTCTGCCACTCGTTGAGGGCGTAGGGGCCATACGCCTCGGTCATGCCATAGACGTGCACGATCCGTGCGCCCAGCTCGCGCATTCGGGTGATCACCATGGGCCCGGGTGGGGCGCCTGCGACGGTCGCGACCAGCTCGCGATCGAGGCGGTGGGCCTGCGCAGCGTTGGCGATCATCGTCAGTACCGTCGGGGCACCGTCGAGGTGAGTGACTCCTTCGTTGTCGAGGAGTTGCCAGATCACGTCGGGTCGCACGGCCCGCAGGCACACGTGGGTCGCGCCGATCCCGGTCACCGCCCATGGAGTGCACCAGCCGTTGCAGTGGAACATCGGCAGCGTCCACAGGTAGACGCTCTCGGGGTCGAACCGCTGGTGGATGATCTCGCCGAGCGCATTCAGGTAGGCGCCGCGGTGCGCGTACATCACGCCCTTGGGAGTGCCCGTCGTCCCGGACGTGTAGTTGATCGAGATCAGGCTCGTCTCGTCGTCGATCGTCCAGGGCAGCGGCTCGACCGAACCGCGCTCCATCAGCTGGTCGTACGAGATACCGGCGTGGGCGACGGCGTCGGGCGGGGCGGGGCCTAGCGGATCGGTGATGCCCACGACCTCGACGACGGTGCGGAGCGAGTCGAGTTCCGGTGCCAGCGCGCTCAGGTACTCGGTGTCTGCTACCAGGATCTTCGCTCCGGAGTGGTCGCAGATGTAGCGGACCTCGTCCGCGGACAGTCTGGTGTTGATGGGCACAAGGACCGCGCCTGCCAACGGCACCCCGAAGTTGGCCACCAGCATCTCCGGGATGTTCGGGCACATGTAGGCCACCCGGTCACCGGGCTCCACGCCGGACACGCGCAACGCGTGCGCCAGCCGGGTCGCCTCGGCGCCGAATTCGCTGTAGCTCACCCGGCGGTCGCCGTACGCGATCGCCAACTTGTCGGCGAACACGTCCGCCGCACGCTCGAGGAACGCCAGGGGGGTCAGAGGGGTAAACGAGTGGGCTGACATGTGTCGTACCTCCACTACAGTGTGACGTGCTTTCCGGATAGCAGATGCTGCAGCTGGCAGCCGGGCACACAGCCCGTCACCGTAAAGACCGGCCAAGTCGGCAGTGCGCGCCGCCGCCTCCAGGACTCGTCGCTCACGCCGATGACCTCGGTGACCCGGTACACGCTCATTTGTTGACTCCTCAAGATCCGAGTCGATTCCCTGGCTGACGATCTCGGCTACTTTTCGACCCAGGTCATTGCTTCCTGGCGGCTTTCATAGATGTGTGGGGCCGGTCCCCGGTGGGACAGGTGCTCCCTGAGCTTGAGCCGCATGAATGAGCTGGTCGTGTACCTGGTCACGCTGGCGTAGTAGCGCTCGGCCAGCCCGCGTACCAGGGCGATGTAGTCGTCGGTCAGGTCCGGGGCCAGGTAGAAGTTGTCGTAGTTGACGACCATCTGCACCTTCTTGCCGACGGCGGCCAGGCGCTTGTCGACTTCGGTGCCGATCGCCTCGACCTCGTCGTGGGCGATGAGGGACAGGCCCTCCATGTTGAGGAAGAAGATGTTCCGTTCGGCGTCGTAGGTGAACCGCGCCTCCAGTGGCACGGTGAGCAAGTCGTCCTTCAGACCCATGGGTTCGGCGGCGAAGATCCGCGCGTCCATCAGCTTCGGTTCGCCCCGGATGATGGGCTCGAACTCGACGTGGGCGAGGACGTCCTTCTCAAGATCGACTCCTGGGGCGATCTCGATGAGTTCCAAGCCGTCTGGGGTGAGCTCAAAGACGCACCGTTCGGTCACGTACAGCACGGGCTGGCCGGCAGCGGCCGCGTACTCGCCGCTGAAGGTGCGCTGCTGGACGTCGACGAGGAACTTGGGCGCTGCGACACCGTCGGCGATGACCAGTCGGCCGTCCTGCACCTGGCAGCGGCTGGGCGCGACGAAGGTCCCGAGGAACGCCACCCGCTTGGCGTTCTGGCTGATGTTGATGAACCCCCCCGAGCCCGCCAGCTTCGACCCGAACCGGCTGACGTTGACATTGCCCAACCGGTCCGCCTGAGCCATGCCCAGGAACGCGGCGTCCAGACCTCCGCCGTCGTAGAAGTCGAACTGTGAGGGCTGATCCAGGATGGCGTGCGCATTCACCGCCGACCCGAAATCCAGGCCGCCGGTCGGCATACCGCCCATGGCGCCGGGCTCGGCGGTGAGCGTGAGCAGGTCGAGGATGTGCTCCTCGGCGGCCACATTGGCGATGCCCTCCGGCATGCCGATACCGAGATTCACCACGCTGTTGGGTCGAAGCTCCATGGCCGCCCGACGTGCGATGACCTTTCGCTCGGACAGCTCCAGGGGGGCTATGGAGTTGCGCACCCGCCGAAGCTCTCCGCTCATTGCGGGCGAGTAGGGGGTGCCGAAGGTCTGCCAATGGTGCTCAGGCTGCGAGACGACGACGCAGTCGACCAATATTCCGGGGATCTTCACCTCGCGCGAACTCAGGCTGCCGCTCTCCGCGACGCGCGCCACCTGCACGATCACCAGGCCATCTGCGTTGTGCACCGCGGTGGCCACCGCGAGGGCCTCCAATGTCAGCGCCTCGTGCTCCATGGTGACGTTCCCCTCGGGATCCGCGGTGGTGCCGCGCAGGAAAGCCACATCGAGCTCAAATGACTTGTAGAACAGGTACTCCTCGTCGTCGAGGGTGATCAGCTCGACGCGCTCCTCGGTCGTCCGTTCGTTGATCTTCCCGCCGCCATGCCGTGGGTCGACGAAGGTCCCCAGCCCCACCCGGGTCAGCAGGCCGGGCTTGCCGGCGGCAGTGTCTCTGAACAGCTGCGAGATGGTGCCCTGAGGCAGATTGTGCGCCTCGATCTTGTTCTCGAGGGCCATCTTCCCCAGCTCGGCCGACAAGGCCCAATGACCACCCACGGCTCGCTTGAGCAAGCCCTCATAGCACAACCGGTCCAGCCCGCGACCCTGCCGGTTCCCCTGGGCGACGGTAAATACGAGCGTGAGGTCGCGCGGGGCGCCGGTCTGCAAGAAACGCTCCTCCAACGCGAGCGTCAGCTCCTCGGCGAAACCCTGACCCACGAACCCTTCGACCACGACGGCGTCGCCGTCCCGAATCAGCCGCACCGCCTCGGCGGCGGTGACGACCTTGTCCCTCACCGACGGGCCGGACAAAAATTCGGCGGGGACCTTCATGGTGTTCCTCCTGGGCGAATCCAGTGATATCGCGGCGAGCTCGGCGCCGAACCGAGGTGTGAGCGTGGACCTGGCCAGGCCCACCCGTGCTCATCTCCAGTCCCGCCCGTCTCGTCCGGGGCCCCGCGGCCGAGCGTCTATTTGAAGGCGGCGACGCCGGTGATGTCCCGGCCGACGATGAGGGTCTGGACCGTCTCGGTGCCCTCGAAGGTGTGGATGGACTCGAGGTCGAGTAGGTGCCGGATCACGTGGAAGTCGAGCAGGATGCCGTTACCACCGAGCAGGTCCCGGGCATCGGATAGCACCTGACGGGCCTTGCTCGTGTTGTGCATCTTCGCTAACCCGGCCAACGTCGGCAGCAGCTTGCCTGCCGCTTCCAGCTTCGCAATCTGCATGCAATACAGTTGCATCGCGGTGACCTCGGCAAGCATCTTCACCAGCCGCTGTTGGATGATCTGGAAGCTGGTCAGCGACTTCCCGAACTGCTTGCGACGCTGGGCGTAGGTCAGCGCGGCGTCGAAACCAGAGACCGCGTGACCAAGGGCCATCCAGGCGCAACCCATACGGGTCCCGCTCAGGATCCGGGCGCAGTCCTTGAACGAGTTCGCTCCGGGCAGTCGGTTCTCAGCGGGGATGCGCACGTCGTCGAAGTTGATCTCCGCCTGCCATACCGCGCGCAGCGACGCCTTGCCCACCATGACCCTGGCGTTGTATCCGGGGGTGCCCCTCTCCACCAGGAACCCCTTCACCGCGTTGTCCGAGGTATCCCGAGCCCACACGACCACGACGTCGGCGATGCTGCCGTTGCCGATCCACTTCTTGTCTCCGTTGATGACGTAGGACTCCCCGTCGCGGCGGGCGGAAGTCTCCAGGGCAACCGAGTCTGACCCGTGTTCCGGCTCCGTTAACGCAAAGGCGCCGATCTTCTCCAGCCGAGCCATCGGCGGCAGCCAACGCTGCTTCTGTTCCTCGGATCCGCATTTCGCGATCGACTGCATCGCGAGACCTGCCTGTACGGCCATAAAGGTGCCCAGGCTGCCGTCCCCCCGGTGGATCTCCATGTTGATCAAGCCGGCCGACAGGGGGTCCATCGGCGGGCAGCCGTAGCCTTCGATCCCGTCGCCGACGATCCCGAGCCCGGCCATCTTCTCGATCAGCGCGTAGGGGAACTCCGCCCGCTCCCAGTAGTCGTTGATCACCGGGAGGACCTCGGTGTTGACGAACGCACGGGTGCGGGTCAGGTAGTCCTCCTGCTGCGGGGTGAACGGCTCACGCAGCCCGAAGTAGTCAGTGCCCAGCGCCTCCCCAATCGAGAATTCTAGATCCACTCCTGATTGCAGATCCATGGCCATGGCCTCCTTGGTCTCGGTCTCGCGTACGCCAATGGTTTGGCCGCGCTGAGCTTGTGCGCGAACCCCAGATGCGTCCGACGGGGATGCGTCGGGTAGCGCTGCAGCTGTGTGCAGGACTTGTCGCAGGTCGGCGGCGAACCGTGTCGCCGGGGCGCCGTCGACGACGTTGTGGTCGATGGTCAGGGTCAGGTCAAGGACGTCTCGCACTTCGACTCGATCGCTGATGGCGCGAGGCCGTCTACTGACTCCGCCAACGACCAGGACGAGTGACGCCAGGGTGGGCGGGGCGATCGCGAAGCCGCCGCCGTCGGCGAACATGCCGACCGCGGTGACCTGCACTG
>JBKPQU010000465.1:0-18793 GCA_046734255.1 Actinomycetota bacterium | reverse complement strand
GTCCCCGACCGCGGTGATGCCCTGCCGCATGATGTTCGCCGACTCGGTCGGGTTCCGCACGATGACGTACACCGCGAAGATCGCCAAGACAAGGAGGAGAAGGCTCCGCGTGCGGGTCACCGTGTGCTCCTATGGGTCGGGGACGTACCGGTCTCGCAGCACCCGAAATCAGTATGTGCTGTGCGTGCCTGTTGTGTCACGGATGGCATGCTTTCGACGCGCCCAATCCGCGCCTGACCTCAGGCATCATGCCAACTTCGTCGTGACAATACCGTCACGCCGATCACACCACGCCGTACAGCCTGTCACCGGCATCGCCCAGCCCAGGCACGATGAATCCGACGTCGTTGAGCCGCTCGTCCATGCCCGCCACGACCACGGTGACCGGTACCTCCGAGCCGAAGGCCGTCTCCAGCGCGGCGACGCCCTCCGGTGCGGCGAGCAGGCAGATGGCGGTGACGTCGGTGGCGCCGCGGTCGACGACGTAGCGCACCGCGGCGACCAACGTGCCGCCGGTGGCCAGCATCGGGTCGAGCAGGAACACCTGCCGTCCGGACAGGTCGTCCGGCAGGCGGGTGGCGTAGGTGCTCGCCTGGAGGGTGTGCTCGTCCCGGATCATGCCGAGGAAGCCGACCTCGGCCGTGGGCACCAGCCGGGTCATCCCGTCGAGCATGCCCAGGCCGGCGCGCAGGATCGGCACCACCAACGGCTTCGGAGCGCTCAGCCGGACGCCGCTGGCGGGCGCGACCGGGGTCTGGATGGAGCGCGGTTCCACCCGGACCTCCCGGGTGGCCTCGTAGGCGAGCAGCGTGACCAGCTCGTCGGCGAGCCGGCGGAAGGTGGGGGAGTCGGTGTCCTTGTCCCGCAGGATCGTGAGCTTGTGCGCCACCAGGGGGTGGTCGACGACGTGCAGTCGCATGCGCCGAACCTACCGGGGACCAGCGACGTCGGCCGCCGCGCCGTCGTCTGGTGAGCCGCGCGGTGATGATGCCAGGATGTGCGCCGTGGCGTACTTCACCGCCGTGTTGGCCCGGGTGGGGAGCGGGTGGAAGGCACGCGACGTCGAGGTGGACGAGGCCGACTCCCTGGATGGCCTCGCGGATGCCCTGCGCTCGGTCGCCGTCGACGACCAGCCGGTGCTGGCGGTGGTCGAGCACGAGGACGAGTGGTTCGCGATCATCCGCGTGGACGGCGAGGAGGAGCCGCGGCTGTTCGTCTCCGACCTGGGCGCGGCGAGCCACGGGGGGTACGCCGAGATGCTCGCGTCGGCCGCGGACGTCGATGCCGACCTCGAGCCCGACGAGGACCAGGCCGACGACGAGGAGTCGGAGGACGAGGAGGGGGAGGAGTCCGAACCGGAGCCGCCGGCCGCGCTGGTCTGGGCCGGCGAGCCCGACCTCCTCGAGGACCTGGGGGTGACCGGCCGAGTGCTGCGCCGGCTGGTGGAGGAGAACGCGGACGACCCGGGTGCGGTGCTCGCCGATGTCGGTGAGCGCGTGGGGTTCGCGGAGTTGCTGGAGGCCCTGCGCTGAGCTCGCCCTCCGGCTCACCGCCCGCCGCGGCGGATCTGACCTGGATGCGGGAGGCGCTCGCGGAGGCGCGCGCGGCGGCGGATGCGGGCGACGTCCCGGTGGGTGCGGTTGTGGTGTCTTCCGAGGGCCGGCTGCTCGCGCGTGGCCGCAACGCCCGGGAGGTCACCGGTGATCCGACCGCGCACGCGGAGCTGCTCGCGTTGCGGGCCGCCGCCACGGCCCTCGGACGCTGGCGCCTGTCCGGCTGCACGCTGTTCTGCACGCTCGAGCCGTGCACGATGTGCGCCGGTGCCCTGTTGCTCGCCCGGGTCGATCGCCTGGTCTTCGGCGCCTGGGACCCCAAGGCGGGCGCCGCGGGCTCGGTCCGCGACGTCGTCCGCGACCGCCGGCTCAACCACCGCGTCGAGGTCGTGCCCGCCGTCCTCGAAGCCGAGTGCTCCGCGCTCCTTCGCGACTACTTCGCCACCCACCGCCCCTGAACCTCGCCGGTCCGGTGGGGGTCAGCAGGGACGCTGACGCGGCATCGGACCCCCACAGGACCGGCGAGGTTGCGACGATCGGGGGCGGGTACCCTGTCCGACGGTGGCGTGTCCGAGCGGCCGAAGGAGCACGCCTCGAAAGCGTGTGAGGGGGCAACCCCTCCGTGGGTTCAAATCCCACCGCCACCGCTCCTGACCAGCACAGACGCGGACCGCGTCCGATCGCTGGATCCCTTGCTGCGGGCCCTTGGTCTCATTCGGAGTCTCAGTCTCGGACTGAGGTCAACCGAGCACCCGGTATAGGTGCCACCGGTCGGGCACGCCCTTCAGCTCCTGCTCGCCGGCATCTTCGAACCGCGGGCCAGAGCCGGCGGTCAGGTCTTTCACCGTGGAGGTCACCAGAACCTCCCCTGCGCGGGCGAGCGCACCGACGCGTGCGCCGATGTGGACCGCGAGACCGCGAATGTTGTCACCCACGAGTTCGATCTCCCCGGTGTGGCACCCGGCGCGGATGTTCAGGCCGAACTCGCCGACGGCCTCACCCAATGCCTGAGCGCAGCGGACGGCGCGCGCGGGCCCATCGAAGGTCGCGAGCAAGCCGTCACCTGTCGAGTCGATGTAGCGGCCCCGGTGGCGTTCGATCTCCCGGTGGGCGAGCTCGTCATGGCGGGCGAGCAGATCGGCCCAGCGGGTATCGCCCAGTTCGGCCAGCCGCTGGGTGGACCCGACGATGTCGGTGAACAGGACGGTGGAAAGGATGCGGTCCAGGCTCGGCCGATGGCGCTCACCAGTCAGGAACTCCTCGACCTCGGCGACGATCGCGTCCACATCACCGGTGTAGGGCGGGTCACCGCGCCCGGCGAGCGCCACGACTGTTGAGCCGCGGATCTGGGAGGCCACATAGGCCGCGTTCTCCGGGGGCATGTTCGCGGCCTGGGGGCGGTGCAGCACGAGCGTGGGGACGTGGATTGTGGGGAGCACGGCCCTGATGTCGGTTTCCATGTCGAGCCGCTCGACCGCCTCGGCCGTGGCTGGATTCGCCGACAGCTGGAACATCGTCAACGACCAGTTCTCAAAGGTCAACGACGGGGTCTCTGGGGCGAACTGCACGACATGCTGCTGGACCCACTCGCGGGTTCCCCACCCCTGGCGGAGCTCGGTGAGGTAGCTCTCCCATTCGCCGCGACTCCAGCCATGCGGCCAGTCGGGCTTGCGCAGGGGGCACGGATCCAGCCCGAAGGTCACCAGCTGCGAGACCCGGGCCGGGTAGGTCGCCGCCAGCAGGGCCGCGAGCGTGGCACCGCTCTGCCACCCGAACACCGCCGCGCGTTCGACGCCTGCCTCGTCCATGACGGTGAGAATGTCGTCCATCACCACCTCCAAAGACGGAAGGTCTTTGGGGTAGAGCCGGTCGGACAGGCCGATACCGCGCCGGTCCACGATCGCAACGCGAGCGAACGAACACAGCCCGGTGAGCAGGGTCTTGAACTCCGGCAGCTCCCAGTTCCAGTACAGGTTGGAAATGAAGCCCGGGACGCACACCAGATCGATGGGTCCCTCACCGAAGACCTGATAGGCGATCGCCACGTCACCGTTGTGCGCGTAACGCACGTCAGGGCGATCCCTCACCGTCAACCCTCGCAAGCTGGCTGCGCGAGATCACTGGCCACCCGATCATCTTCGCACCGAGTCGACGGGTCCTGGAGGTCAGGGGAAGGACACCCGGGCCACACCGATCATGTGATCCCGCTCGACGAGAGCCGCGAGCTCCTGCTCAGCAAGGCTTTCGGTGCCCGCCGGACGCTCCGGCAGCACGAGGTAACGCACCTCGGCCGTCGAGTCCCACACGCGTATCTCCACGCCGTCGTCCAGGTCCAAGCCCATCTCGGACAGCACCACGCGCGGCTCGCGCACCATCCGCGACCGGTACGGCGGGCTCTTGTACCAGGTGGGAGGCAGGCCGAGCAGGGGCCACGGGTAGCACGAGCAGAGGGTGCAGACCACGACGTTGTGCACACCCGGCTCGTTGGCCTTGACCACCAGCTTCTCCATCTGAGCCCCACCGAGGCCCAGCTCAGCAGCGGCGGCGGTACCGTCGGCGAGCAGCCTCTCCCGGTAGGCGGCGTCGGTCCAGGCCAGCGCGACGACGCGGGCGCCGAGATGCGGACCGATCTGGTGTTCGTAGGACTCGATGATCGCATCAATGGCGTCGGTGCTGATCAGCCCCCGCTCGACCAACAGCGTCTCCAACGCCGCCACCCGGGCCTGCACCGGATCAGGTCCGCGGTCATGTCGTTCACCCATCCCCGGCTCCTCGCTCGAGGTAGGACTCCCACAGATCGAGAGACACCACGTGGTCGCCCTCCCCCCACAGATCGCGCGCACGGAACGACACGGAGTAGAGGGGCTCGCTCACCTCGCGTCGAGCCGCGCTCGCGTCGGGCAGCCGGAAGCGCCCATGCACGGCGCCGATCACCCCGTGCACGCCCCGGACATAACGCGGACATCTCGTGTGGCCGGGCGGAGAAGCGTGACGGACCCGAACGCGGTCACCGGGGCGGAAGCCGACCGGGGCGGGTTCCGGAGCGCCAACGGCCGGTTCCGGGCCGGCCGCAGGCGGTGTAGTGACCTCGGCGACGAGACGGCGTGCCGCCAACGGGTCGTCCCGACGCGGCGGGCGGGCGCCGGCGGCGGCCGCCGTGCCTGCGGCGGCGAGCTCGTCCCCGCTCACGACGCCCTCCTCGACCGCGATCGTCTCCATCGCGGCCAGCCAGTGCTCGTAGTAGCTCGTCGTGAGGTATGCCATGGCGCCCATCCGCTCGATGGCATACCGGAAACCGTCCTCGGTGGTCGGAAGGGAGGCGAAGTTCAGCCCGAAGACGCGCCGCTCCCAGTCGTGGTGGAAGACCGGCTCGTCGAACTCCACCCACACCGGCCCGAAGCCCTGCATGCCGCCAAGGTCGTGCACGCCGTCCACCCGAACACCCTAGTGGCGAGGGCTCCCCAACCGGCTCCGTCGTACAGCGCCGGATCAGGCGCTGCCGGCGACGCCGATCACGTTGCCTTCAGGGTCGGCGAAGTGGCCGATGACGAGGTCGCGGCCAGGCGCGGCCACCGGTCCTAGAAGGCGCTTGCCGCCGAGGCTCTCGGCGCGGGCGAGCGCTGCCTCGACTCCCTCCACGCCGACGTAGGTGATCACGTGTGCCTGGTACGCCGCGCCGCCGCCGACCCCGGCGGGGATCCCGCTGCCGTCCGGGGTGGTGGCGCGGTCGACGAACCCGTAGTTGCCCGGCTCGGAGACGGCGTCGGCCACCGACCCGCTCGTGTCGAACTCCCAGCCGAACAAGGTGCCGTAGAAGCTCCGGAGGGCATCAGGGTTCTTGCCGATGACCTCGAAGTGCACGATGGGCTGCGCCACGCCGGCTCCTTTCCCGCGGGATTCGCGACCCGCAGCAGCCTAGGGCCCGGGCGCCGGCGGCTCCCGGTCTCATTCCTGGTCTGGTATCTGGTCCGCTGTCATGCGACTCCTAGGCCCGTTGCGTGAACGGCTCGCGCCGAGCATGGGGCGAGCTACCTGGGGGGACCAAGAAGTGAGCAGCATCTTCCGCAAGGGCGGACCTGTCGCGGCGCTGGAGCAGATCGTTCGTGCCCTTGGAGTGGACCCGTGTCTCGTGCCGCTTGACAGCATTGTCAGCCCTGAGCGCGGCACGCTCACCATTCGGGTCCAGGACGGGGCCACCTGCGACGACGTGGGCAGCGGTCGTCTCATCACCTACCGGCTGGAGCAGGTCGAGCGATAGTCCGGTGCCGGGCTCAGCCCAGCCGGGTGTGGATGAGGTCGAAGTCGTGCGCCCAGGTCGACCCGTCCTGGCAGATCTCCCACGCACCCTCGATCCTCGCGCCGTCCCTGCTGAGGCTGCCGCTGTAACGCTGGGCGAAGTCGAGAGGCGAGAAGTCCTCGCGGCTGCGCTCCAGCGTCCAGGTGCCGTCTTCGAAGCTCATCTCGTAGACGCGCGCGACGCCGCGGGAGTCGAAATAGTGCTGGAGGTAGCCCTTCCCCTTGGGGTTCGGGCCGATGATGGCGATCCCGTCCGGCGCCTCGGGATGCGGGACCTCCCAGCGTTGGACGAGGAACTCCCTTCCCGGCATCCACTCGAACGTGACCCGGCCCGGCTCGCCGCCGGGAGGCAGGTTCTCGAACCTCGCCTCGATGCTCCACACCCCGATCAGCGGCTCGAGCGCTGCCATCGCCATGTCATCTCCCGGTGGTGGGTTGCCTGTCATGAAGACCACGGTTCAGGCCCGCAGTCCGTCCCATGACCACCGGGGGATGCTCAGCCCCTCAGGGACGTCGTCGGCGGACTCGTGGTAGCGCGCCATCGTCGTCGTGGTGGCCCACGCGAAGTAGTCGTGCAACACCTGCCGCAGCGGCTCGTCCGCGGCCAGGCCCACGTCCTGCAGGGCCTGGTCGAAGCAGGCGATCGCCCGGCGGTCCATCTCCTCGTGGAGGCCGTGGCCGCTGTGGATCCGCACGACCGATGTCTCGTCCCCGTAGGCATCCGAGTAGACGGTCGGACCGCCGAGCGCCTCGCCCCAGTACGCTGCGAGCCGGCCGGAGTGCTGGGGGTGGACCCCCTGGCTGAACGCGTGGCCGACCACCTCGTCAGCCATCACCCGCACGTGCCACGCCTCGGCCAGCCGAAGCAGGCCCTCCTCCCCACCCGCGGCCTCGTACACGCTCTGCATGCCGCAAGGATGCCACTCGCGGATGGGCGGGTGCCCTGGGCCGCCGGTCGGCGTTCAAAGATGGTGCCGGTCGGTGAGGTCGAGTCGTAGACGCGGCGCGGGGCCGAGTTCTGTCTCGGCCTGACCGATCTGGACGAATCCCACGGCCAGGTAGAAGTCGAGCGCGTGCTGGTTACCCGTGACCGTGATCGTCTGGTGGCCGGCTCGGCGCGCAGTGGACGCGGCGTCCTGGATGAGTCGGCGGGCGATTCCGCGGCGGCGACATTCCGGGTCGACGAAGAGGTCCTCGAGTTCCGGCTGGCCTTCACGCCCTCGGGTCAGGGTCGCGAAGCCCGTGAGGTGATCCCGACCGTCCGACACGACGATGGCCACTCGGGTGCGGCCCTCGGCAACCCCTTCGCCGGTGAAGACCAGGTACTCCGGATGGGCCAGCAGAGCCGGTGCGTCCCCGGCGTTCGACAGGGCCGCCGCCCGGAACACTCGCTGCAACTCAGGCATGTCCGCCTCGACCGCACTCCGGATGATCACCTCGTCGGCGTGCGGAGCCTGAGCGGCGGACGGTGTCACGTGTGACGCGACGCGGTCATCGCCCGCTGCTCGTCGGCGCGGCGGGCGAACAGGGCTCGCTCCTGGTCGTTGCGGGTGAGCTCGGCCGCTGCGGCGTAGGCGGTGGCCGCCTCCTCGTGGCGGCCCAGGCGCGCGAGGAAGTCTGCGCGGACGGCGGGCAGGTGCGGGTAGTCGCGCAACGCGCCGCCGGCGGCCAGCGCGTCGACGATCGCCAGGCCCTCGGCGTATCCGGCGGACATCCCTACGGCCACTGCGCGATTCAGTTCGATCACCGGCGACGGCCACACCCCATGCAGCACCTCGTAGAGCGCCGCGATCCGGCTCCAATCGGTGTCCCCGAACGCGGCGGCTCTGGCGTGGCAGGCGGCAATGCCGGCCTGGAGCGTGTACGGCCCGATCGGACCGGGCAGGGCCTCGGCCCGTTGCAGGGCACCCAGCCCGCGGCGGATCAGCAGCCGGTCCCAGCGGCGGCGGTCCTGGTCGTCGAGCAGCACCATCTCCCCGCTCGGCCCGGTGCGCGCGGGCAGCCGGGACGCCTGCAGCTCCATCAGCGCCAGCATCCCGTGCACCTCGGGTTCGGCCGGAACCCGAACGGCCAGGATCCTTCCCAGCCGAAGCGCCTCGTGGCACAGGTCAGGGCGTGTCCAGTCCGGCCCCGCGGTGGCGGAGTACCCCTCGTTGAAGATCAGGTAGATCACCTCGAGGACGGCGGCCAGCCGCTCCGCCATCTCGGGCGGCGTCGGAAGCTCGAAGCGCACGTTCTGGTCCGCAAGGGTCTTCTTGGCGCGGACGATCCGCTGCGCCGCGGTTGCCGTCGGGACGAGGAACGCGCGGGCGATCTCCTCGGTGGTCAGCCCGCCCAGGCAGCGCAGGGTCAACGCCACCCGCGACTCCATCGCCAGCACCGGGTGGCACGCCGTGAAGATGAGCCGCAGCACGTCGTCGCCGATGGTGTCGTCGATCGCGTCGTCCAGCACTGCCGCTTCGGCGCCCCGGCGTGCCTCGACCTCGTGTCCGAGTGCCGTCACCTTGTCCTGCAACCGTTCCCGGCGGCGGTGCGCGTCGATCGCGCGGTTCTTCGCCGTCAACATCAGCCAGCCGCCCGGGTTGGGCGGGACGCCGGTCCGCGGCCACTGCTCCAGAGCGGCGACGAGCGCATCCTGCGCCATCTCCTCCGCCGTACCGACGTCCCCGGTGATCCTCGCCAGCGACGCGATGAGCTGGCCCGCCTCGATCCGCCAGACCGCCTCCACGGCCTGATGCGACGCGGCATCGGCTGCGCTCATCCGGCCATTCTGGCGCCGCGGCCATCGGCGGCGAGGCCGGACGCGCAGGGATGCGACGCGGCGATCGGCCGCCCCGGTCGCGTGCCGGGAACGGCCGATCGATCGGCTCCGCACGGCGGTCAGCCGGGGACGGCGAAGTCCTCGGGACCCATCACCTTGAGCACCTCGGCGTCGCCCTCCCATCCCGGCCAGTGCTTGGCGTGCAGCCGCAGGAACCGGGAGGTCCACTCCACCGCTTCCTCCCTGCTGCGCACCTCGTAGAGGGCGTAGCTGATGAACTCCTTGGTCTCGGCGAACGGGCCGTCGACCACGCTCAGGTGGCCGCTGCTCAGGGAGACCCTCGAGCTGGTGGTGCTGGGCATCAGGCCGGCGTTGTCCAGCAGCGCGCCCGCGGCCGTCGCTTCGGCGCCGAGCTGCATGATCGCGCCCATCAGGGAGTCCGGGGGTGGTCCGGCCGGCCGGGTTCCTTTGAGCAGGACGATGTACCGCACGATCGTTCTCCTTCTCGTGTCGTTTCCGCGCGTTGCGTCGCTCGCGGCAACCGTCAAGGCCGACCCGGACGCGCGGAGCGGTACAGGTCTACCGCCACCACGCTGATCCAGGTCCAGAGGGCGACGACGGCGGCGACGAACAGCAGGTTCGCCACGGCGCTGCCCGCGCCGGAGGCGACGCAGAAGAAGCCGGCCAGGAAGACCGTTCCGGTGGCGCGGGAGTACCGCGCCAGGCCACGCCGCCCGTCCGCGCCGTACCGGCGAGCGATGACGAAGCAGGCGGCCGCGATCGCGGTGAAGCCCACGCCTGCGGCACTGAAGTGCAGCAGCCCGTGCCAGGAGACGCGCCCCGGACCCTGCGGTGTGCCGGCCGGGAACCCGAGCGCCGGATCGGCGGTGAACACGCCCGCCGCCACCAGGCACGCCCCGAACACCGCGGTGAGCCTCGGCGCCCAGCGGGAACCGATCCCGGGTGCCAGCCGGCGGCGCAGCCCGACCGCGAACGCGACCAGCATCGCCCCGCTGAGCAGGAAGTTGGTGATCTGGATCCAGCCCAGGTCGCCGTTCTCCAGAAGGCTCCACTGGTGACGGCCGATGTCGAAGCCGCTGCGGGTCAGTGCCTGTGCCACCGACACCACCACGTAGATCGGGCCCACGATCACCCCGTACCCCAGCAGCGACCGGGTGAGGCCGACCTGGGGGTCGCATTGCTGGTGCTGAGCGTCGACCGGCCGTGCGGTGCGGGCCAGTGTCTTTTCGGACATCACGGACTCCTTCGGTCCCGGCCGGTGCCCGTTGCGACCGGCTCGATGACGTCCCTACGAACACGGGCGGCCCGAATCGACACGAGCCTCAGAGATTTCTTGGCACCCGCCGGGCGGCTGCGACCGGATCAGCCAAGAAGAAGATCCGAACACGATGACGAAGCATCGAGGCTCGGAAGGTGGGCGAAACGAAGGCGGCCTGCTTGGGCCTCCTGAAATGCACGCATGCGAACACGCCTCGCCGGGGCAGAGGTGCTCACCCCGGCGAGGGCGGCTTGTCCGGGCTGGTACCTACCGGCGACGGTCGACGCGTCGGGCGGTGCGGCGCGACGTACGCCTCGCCACTCTGCGGGATCCCATCATCTCTCTACCTCCAACTCGTGGCGCTGGTCGCCGTCATTCGGTGGCCGCAGCGGCCGTCTCCAGTTCGTGCAGTTCCTTGGCCTCCTCGGCCTCCAGCAGCCCGATCGCGACCAGATCCAGCGGGCTGATGAACCCGTCGCTGAGCCGGAAGCCGCCCGCCCGCGCAATCGCGTCGCGCAACGGCACCGCCCAATGATGCTCCAGGAGGACCAGCGCCGCCGCCGAGTCGTTGGGAATGTCGGCCAGGACATCCCAGGCCAGCTCATCGCTGAACACGTCCACGCCGTCTGCGCCGGCCTCGGCCCCGGCCTCGGCCCCGGCCTGCATGCCTTCCTCACCTTCGATGCCGAGTCCGATCAGGGCACCGATCTTGCTGCCGAGCTCGACCGCCTCGTCCAGGGTGAGGTTGCTGAGATGAGCGACCTCCATCTCGCCCTCGGCGTCCTTGTGGACCGCCAAGGCGTCGATCACCCGGACCGTGTCGCTCTCCCGCAGTCGTTCGAGTTCGTCGATGATCTCGCCATGGAAATTCGGGTGGTTGAACCCAAGCACCAGCAACTGGACAGGCCCGATGGCCATGATGGCCTCCTTCCGGGTGCTGCCGGGTCCGCTGGTCGGCGTCGGCCACGAAGGCACCCTGGTCGCAATCCTCATCGCGGACCACGCGTGCCCGCTTCACCCGATGTGGATGAGATTGGAACCGAGCAAGCGGCAGCCTGAAGGCGCGCCTCCCGACGTTCATGGCACTGAACTGCAGGAACGCCACTTTCTGCCGCCACGCGCCGATGTGATCACGCCGGTGGGACCAGCTGGGTGACCAGGTCGTGCGCGCCGTCGCGGCGGGCCACCTCGTAGTAGAGACGGTGACCGCCGCCGGGCAGCGGCACCGCACTGACGTACCGGAGGGTGCCGGGCGCGTGCGGTGACGCTGCGACCGGAGCCTCGCCGGCCTGTGAGAAGAGGCCGCCGTCGCTCCGGACGGCGATACCCGTTCGCTCGTGCCAGTTCTCCGCCGCAGACGCACGGCCGTCGTACAGCGCAGCGACCGGCGGTTCGCCGAACACGGCGGTGATCCGGGTGCCACGCCGGTCCCAGCCGGTCGCGCGCGGGACGAGCACCTCGTCGTGCACCGCCCAGGCGAGGCCGTCGGCGCTGGACGCGTAGCAGGACCTCATCCGGTCCTCCTGCCCCGCCTCGTCCAGCGGATGGCAGCACAGCCACATCCGCCAGCCGGACGCGTCCGCCCGTACCACCGGATCCTTGACGGCGGTGCGCGCATCACCGGGGAGGGCGACCGTCGAGCGCCCCTCGGGCAGCAGAGCAATGGTGTCTGCGTCAACGGCCTCGATCCACCAGTGCTTCGAGTCCGGCGTGGCGCAGCTGAGGTAGATCCGCCAGCCGCCGTCCGGTCGGCGCACCAGCGCAGGGCGCTCCAGCGAGGCGGCGCCGAACGACTCCCGGCTCAGCCGGCCGACCGTCTCGAAGGCGACGCCGTCCGAGGACCTCGCCAGCACCACCGCCACTCCCCGCCCGTGCGGCACCGGACGCCGGACGCGGTAGGCGAGCCAGAACGTCCCGTCCGCCAGCACGGCGCTCGGTGCGCCCGCCCAGTTGCCCTCCCCGGCCCCCGGCGCAGGAACGACGACTGCCGCCTGCTCGGGGCGCGGTATCGGGGGTTCCACCTGTCAGGGAGCGCTGGTGGACGGCAGGCAGCCTTGCGGGGAGGCGACCGGCTTCGGCGCGATCAGCTTGTTGGCGGCGGACGCCGGGCGCAGGGACTTGAAGCCGGATTGCAGGGCCAGGTCGACGGTCTCGTCGTCCCGAGAATCCTTCTGCAGCACGACCTTTCCGTTGATCTGCGCGGCCACGGTGCGGGCCATGAGCTCGCCGGCCGGGCCGTAGCGCACCGACGCCGCCTGCCTTCCCGGCTTGTGCCCCTCGTCGTTGGCGATCCGGTCGACCTGGAATCCCCGGGCCTGCAACAGGCGGGCCACGTTCTGCGCGAGCCCTCGACGCTCGGTCCCATTGAGAACGTTGACCTGGACGGTCTCGATCGGGGCGGCGGTGAGAACCGGCGTCGGGCAGACGCTCGCGACCACCTGCGTGCTGCCGGGCCAGGACAGGGCGCCACTCCAGACTCCGTAGCCCACCGCCCCGGTGCCCAGCACCAGCCCCAGGATCCCGAGAAAGGTCCACGTCTGGCGGCGTTGCTTCCGGTGCGCCGCGCGCCATTGCGTGTCGTGCGGCAGCGTGTCCACGCCGGCGGCGACTCCGGCGAAACCCATGTCGTCCAACTCGTCCCCCCGTCCGGAGGACCAGATGTCGTCCTCGCCGTCGTACACGTACGGCTCGCCGACTCCGGCGTCATCGGCTTCGGCGCGCTCCGCCTTCTGGGACTGCGGTTCGCCGACGAGCTCGGACGTCGGCCGGTACTCCGGCTCGGCGTCGTCGTCGCCCAGGTCCACCTCTGGGGGCGGCGCCGAGGCGGTCTCGTCCGCCGGCTCGGTGTCAGGCTCGGTGTCAGGCTCGGTGTCGATGGCGACGGCCTCGGGATCGTCGCCGCCGACCGCAGCGGCATCGTCATCGGCATCGTCGTCGTCGTCGGCGTCGTCGTCGGCGTCGTCGTCCGCGTCGTCTTCGTCGACCGCGTCGTCGTCCGCGTCGTCGTCGAGATCCTCGGACGAGATGCCCGGCTCGGCCTCGGCATCGGCCACGGGCGGAGCCTCCTCGGATTCCACCGTTGCGTCCGCTTGGTCGGGTTCGGACGTGCGAACGACCGGCTCGCCGTCTGGCGGTGTCTCGGGCGGCTCGTCGGGGGCCATTGATCAATCGTCCAGAACGAGGACGCGGGCGTGCAGCACGGATCGCTGCGCGAGGGCGGCGCGGACGGCGCGGTGCAGGCCGTCCTCGAGGTAGAGGGTGTCCCGCCACTGGACGACGTGGGCGAACAGATCGCCGTAAAACGTCGAGTCCTCGGACAGCAGCTGGCTCAGGTCCAGCGTGGTCTTCGTGGTCACGAGTTCGTCGAGGCGGACCTGGCGAGGGGGGACGGCTGCCCAGTCCTTGGGCGTGGTCACGCCGTGGTCGGGGTAGGGACGCCGGTCGCCCACCGCCTTGAAGATCACGGACTAAGTTTACGGGGAGGCTGTCCGAAACCGGCCCCGCGGCGGCATTCCGCCGTCGTGTCCCGCACAGGAGTGACGATGACCGAGAGGCCCTCCCCCGACATCACCGCCACCGTCCGCGAGGGGTACACCTTCAGCGGTCCGGTGGTGGAGATGGGCGCGCTGCTGGTGGACGGAGCTCCCGTGCCCGATGCCACGGTCCGCGTGCCGCTGGCGATGCTCAACCGGCACGGCCTGGTGGCCGGGGCCACCGGCACCGGCAAGACCAAGACGCTGCAGGTGCTGGCCGAGCAACTGTCGGCGCAGGGCGTTCCCGTCTTCCTCGCCGATGTGAAGGGCGATCTGTCCGGGGTCTCGCAGCCCGGGCGGCCCGACGACAAGCTGTCCGCGCGCGCGGCCAGCATCGGGCAGCAGTGGCAGGCCACCGGTTACCCGGTGGAGTACCTCAGCCTCGCGGGCCAGGGCGCCGGGATCCCGGTGCGGGCGACGGTCACGTCGTTCGGGCCGATCCTGCTGTCCAAGGTGCTCGACCTCAACGAGACCCAGTCCTCCAGCCTGTCGCTCATCTTTCACTTCGCCGACCAGGCGGGGCTGGCACTGCTGGACCTCAAGGACCTGCGCGCCGTCATCCAGTACCTGGTCTCCGCGGAGGGCAAGGCGGACCTCGAGGGGCTGGGCGGGCTGAGCAAGTCCACCGCCGGGGTGATCCTGCGCGAGCTGGTCGCGTTCGCGGACGCCGGTGCCGAGGTCTTCTTCGGCGAACCGGAGTTCGACACCGACGACCTGATGCGGATCGCGCCGGACGGGCGGGGGATCATCACCTGCCTGGAGCTGGCCTCCGTCCAGGACAAGCCCGCGCTGTTCTCGACGTTCCTGCTCTGGCTGCTCGCCGACCTGTTCCACGACATGCCCGAGGTCGGCGACCTGCCCAAGCCGAAGCTGGTCTTCTTCTTCGACGAGGCGCACCTGCTGTTCAAGGACGCCAGCAAGGCCTTCCTCGACCAGATCACCCAGACCGTGCGGCTGATCCGGTCCAAGGGGGTCGGCGTCTTCTTCGTCACCCAGTCGCCGAAGGACGTCGACGAAGACGTCCTGTCCCAGCTGGGAAACCGCGTCCAGCACGCGCTGCGCGCCTACACCCCGGACGACGCGAAGGCGCTGCGGCAGGCCGTGTCCACGTTCCCGAAGTCGTCGTACGACCTGGAGGAGTTGCTGACGACACTGGGCATCGGCGAGGCGATCGTCACGGTGCTGTCCGAGCGCGGCGCGCCCACCCCCGTGGCATGGACTCGCCTGCGTGCCCCGCAGTCGCTGATGGCACCCGCCCCGCCGGACGCGGTCGCGTCGGCCGTGGCGTCGTCCCCGCTGCGCGCGGAGTACGGGCAGTCGCTGGACCGCGAATCCGCCTACGAGCGCCTGCAGTCCCGGCTCGCGCCGCCGCCGGCACAGCCCCCGGCGCCCGCTCCGGCTCCGGCTCCCTCCCGCGAGCGCGAACCGGAACGGCGGCCCCCGCGTGAGCAGCGGGCGGCACCGAGCGTGGTGGAGCAGGTGGTGAAGTCCTCGGCGTTCCGCAGCATGCTGCGGTCGGCCGGCACCGTGCTCGGGCGGGAAATCACCCGCAGCGTGCTGGGGACGGCGTCCCGCAAGCGGCGGTGACCAATCCCGGACGCCGCCGCGGGGCGGGCTCAGTACTGGGCGACCACGTCAAGGACGAGGATCACCCCTGGGCTGTTTGCCTGGTTCGGGGTGACGGCGACCGCGCGGCTGCCGACGGGCTGGCCCTTCAGCGCGGAGATGACACCGAGCACCTGGCTCGCGGTCAGGACCGTTGCCCCGGTGCTACCCCAGGTCTGGGTGACCTGCTTGCCGGTGGCGATGTCGGTCTGGATGATCTGCACGGCCAGGTTCTTGCTCGGGTCGATCGCCGGACCGGTGCCCTTCAGCAGCAGCGCCGACCGTGGGGTTTTCCCCGCCTTCACACCCTTCACCGACACGATCGCCGGCTGCTTGCCCGACTCGGAGGTCACCTTCGGCAGGCCGGCCGGGACGGTGGTCACCGCGGTGCCGGTCGCCGCGGCGTTGGCGTCGAGGGCGTCCACGATGTCGACCACGAAGACCAGCGTGTGCCCGGCCAGCTCGCTGGCGCCGCTCGCGGCCTCGGTGCTGGTGCCGTAGGCCAGCTCGGGCGGGATCGTCAGCAGCAATCGGGAGCCGATCTGCTGGCCGACGAGCGCGCGGTCCCAGCCGGGGATCACCTTCCCGGTGCCGATCGGGAACCCGGCGGGCGCCCCGCGGTCGTAGGAGTTGTCGAAGACGTTGGGCTGGCCGTTCTTGAGATCCCACGTCTCGCCCAGGTAGTTGGCGACCAGCGTCTGCCCGCTCTGCACCTTCGATCCGGAGCCGGCCGTGAGCACCTTGGTCTGGAGCTGCCGGGGCGGGTCGGTGTCCGGCACGGTCAGCGTCGGCTTCTCGCCGAATGCACCCGTCACCTTCACCCCGGTGGCGCCGTTGCCCGATCCGGCCGAGCTGGTCGTCGAGGCGTGGCCCGAGGTGGCGGAGCGGACGGTCAGGATGGCCATGGGAACGGCGAGCACACACAGGACAGCGATAACGGCGACACGGCGCCGGTCCATCTTCACAGGAACCTCAAAGTTCTCGGGGGCCAGGCAACCCCCAACCGTAACTCACCTGGCGATGGGCTTGTTACCGGCCGGTTCGGGGGCACCTACGCTCCCCGTTGATTCCTGGACCTGAGACACCGCGTCGCGGAGGATGCGGGATTTGAACCCGCGAGGGTGTTACCCCAACACGATTTCCAATTTTCCGCCAATCCATCTGGCAGAGTTCGGAGGAGTCCGTTCGTGCTCAGCCCACGCGTGCTTGGACCGCACGGACCAGCCCCGAACCGCAGCGAATGAGACTGGAAATGAGACCGGCAGTGATCGACTTGCGGCGCGAGTCTTAGGACATGCCCGTGACCCGCTCAAGGAGCGCCACCGCCATCGCGTGGCTCTTGATCATGGTGCTTTCGGTGGCGAACCTGATCTTGACGATCATGGCGCGGAACGACCTGGTGACCGCGGACGTGGTGCTGGGCCTGATCTATGCGCCCGCCGCCGTCTTGTATGCCACGCTCGGAGCGCTGATTGTCCGCCGTGCTGGCAATGTCATCGGCTGGCTGCTGATCGGCATCGGGGGCGCCCAGGCAATCAATTGGCTCGCCTCCGCCTATGCGGTGTTCGGCGTCGCCCATCCCGGCACTTTGCCGGCACCCGAGCTGGCGGGCCTGCTGGCTGAGTGGAGCTTCATCCCGGTCTTCACCGGGCTCGGCTTCATGCTGCTGCTGTTCCCGTCCGGGACGCTGCCTTCGCCTCGCTGGCGCCCGTGGGCAGGGCTGGGCCTGCTGGCCACCGCGCTGACAATGGTCGGGTTCGTGGTGCGGCCGAGGCTCATGGGGCTTCCGGCACCCGGCGGTACTTCGCTGGTGTTGGAGAACCCCCTCGGCGTCAGGTCACTGGGACCTGTCCTGTCGACGGTCCTGATCGGGACCGTCAACGGCCTGGCGGTGCTGGGCACCGTGATCCTGGCGGCGGCCTTCGTGTCCCTGGCGGTCCGCTACCGCTCGGGTGGACGCGAGGTGCGGCAGCAGATCAAGTGGATCGCGCTGGCGGCAGTAGCGGTTGCCGGCTGCCAGGCTGCGGCGCTGCTGGCCGTCGCGATCACGGGGGACACGTCTAACCCGGTGACGGTCACCGCCTACGCCGTGATACCGGTCACCGTGCTGTTCGGGATTCCGGCGATCATCACGGTCGCGATCCTGAAGCACGGCCTGTACCAGATCGATGTCATCATCAACCGCGCCGTCATGTACGGCCTGCTGTCGGCGGCGCTCACGGCCATCTACCTGACCATCGTGGTGGGCGTCGGCACGCTCGCCGGCTACGCGGGCGGGCCGCTGCTCACGGCGGCGGCGGCGCTGGCGATCGCGGTGCTGTTCCAGCCGTTGCGCCGCCGGGCCCAGCTGCTGGCCAACCACATCGTGTACGGGCAGCGGGCCACGCCCTATCAGGTGCTGGCCGACTTCGCTCAGGACATGGCGGGCCAGCTGGACGCTGACACGGCGCTGGACCGGATGGCCTCGGTCCTGGCCGGCGCCACCGGTGCTGTCCGGGTGGAGGTCTGGGTCCGGGTCGGGGCGCAGCTGCGCCCGCAGGTGACGTGGCCACCTGGATCTGCTCCGCCCGCGGCAGTCCCGCTGCTTGACGGCGCCGAGCTCCCGGCGTTCGAGCTGGCCACCCGGGCGGTAGCGGTCCGGCACGGGGATGAGCTGCTCGGTGCGCTCACCGTCCAGAAACCGAGGAGCGAGCCGGTGTCCGCGGCGGAGGACAAGCTGCTGGCGCACCTGGCGTCGCAGGCCGGGCTGGTCCTTCGCAACGTCCGCCTCACCGCCGAGCTGCAGGCCACGATCGATGACCTGAGGGCGTCGCGGCGGCGACTGGTGCAGGCACAGGACCAGGAGCGGCACCGGATCGAGCGGAACCTGCACGACGGTGCCCAGCAGCAACTCGTCGCGCTCTCGATTCAGCTCGGCCTGCTGGAGGACTCCGCCGGTGACCCCGACGAGGTCAGGCAGATGACCGACCAGCTTCGGGCCGGGCTCCGTGCGGCACTCGACGATCTGCGTGCCCTGGCCCGCGGGATCTACCCGCCGCTGCTGGCCGAGCAGGGCCTTGGGCCCGCCCTGCGAGCGCAGGCCGGCAAGGCTCCGCTGCCGGTCCTGGTCGAGGCCGACGGGATCGGGCGCTACCCGCGGGACGCCGAGGCCACCGTCTATTTCTGCATCCTGGAAGCCCTGCAGAACGTCGCGAAGTACGCGCAGGCCACCCGGGCGACGGTCGCCTTGTCCTGTCCCGGCAGCCGCCTTGAGTTCAGCGTCACGGACGACGGCACCGGGTTCGACACCGCGAATGCCCGGCATGGCACTGGCCTGCAGGGCATGACCGACCGGATGTCCGCGGTGGGCGGCACCCTCGACATCCAGTCCACGCCCGGGCTCGGCACCACAATCAGCGGCGGGATGCCCGTCTCCGAGCCGGCCGAGACCGAGCGCTAGCGACGTCCCTTCAACAGATGCTCGCCTGACTTGGGTCGATGCAGCCTCCTGAGCATGTGCGGGCGCGCCGTGGTCCAGTCCAGTCTCATTCGATTCGAGCCTCGCCGCCGGCGCGGATCAGGTCGCGGAAACGCGGTCATCCCGTTGACCTGCGAGTTCGTGGCGGAGGATGCGGGATTTGAACCCGCGAGGGTGTTACCCCAACACGATTTCCAAGTCTGCGCCCGCCCGTCCAGGCCAGTTCGGCAGCGTCCGGTCGTGCTTAGCGAGCCCGCCAACGAACCCCGCCGGTTGCCGCTGAACCGGAGTGAATGAGACTGGGAATGA
>JBKPQU010000464.1:0-8796 GCA_046734255.1 Actinomycetota bacterium | reverse complement strand
AGCAGCCCCGGCAGCGTCACTGCCATCGCCAGCGCGCCCGCGGCGGCGACCGCGGGCCCGGATGCACGACCGGCCCCCTGCAGGCCGAGCTGGAGGACCACGACCCCGCCGGCGAGACCGGCGCCGCGCAGCACTCGATGCGGATCGGCGATCGACCGGCGTGCCCCGCCGCCGTCCGCGCCGGCCGGCGCGGGCAGCCGGCGAAGCCTCGGCAGCAGCACCGCGGCGGGCGCGGCGACCAGTGGCGGCACGAGCAGGAACACCGCCCGCCAGCTCACCTCGGAGGCGAGCCAGCCGGCCACCGCGGGACCGACCAGCGACGGCAGCACCCAGCCGGCCGAGATGTAGCCGAAGATCCTCGGCTGCTCCGCCCGCGGGACGAGGGCCGCGACCACCACGTACAGCGCGACCACGAGCAGGCCGCCGCCCGCGCCGGCCAGCGCCCGCCCGACCAGCAGCACCGGGAACGACGGCGCCAGACCGGAGATCACCAGCCCGCTGGCGAACAGGACCAGCCCCGCCCAGACCGATCCGGCCGGCCCGCGGGCGTCCGACCAGCTGCCCGCGACCACGACCCCGAGCACGAGCATCGTGAGGAACAGGGAGAAGGCCAGCCCGTACGCGCGCACCCCGTTCAGCGCGCGGGCGACCACCGGCATCGCCGTGGAGACCGCCAGCGCCTCGAACGCGATCAGCGTGACCAGGCTGACCAGGCCGACCGTCGTCGCCCGCCGCGCGCCGCCGTCTGTCCAGGCGGCCGCGCCGGAGCCGGTGAGATCGGCCGCGCTCAGCCCTGCGGTCCCGAGCCGGAGCCCTCGTCGCCGCCGGGGGGCAGGCCTTCGTAGATCTCCCTGCAGGTCGGGCAGACGGGGAACTTGTTCGGGTCCCGGCCGGGCACCCAGACCTTGCCGCACAGCGCGATCACGGGTTCGCCGGTGAGCGCGGACTCGAGGATCTTCTCCTTGCGAACGTAGTGCGCGAACCGCTCGTGATCGCCCGGCTCGACCGGCTGCTCGACCAGCTCGCGCTCCAGGGTGGCGGTCCTGGAGGGCTCGGGCGAGGACAGCGGGGCCGGCTCCGGCGGCTGCGTGCTCATGCCCACCACACTAACGCCGCACCAGGAACCGTCCCGCGAGGGCTTCGCCCGCCCGGGGTGGGGCTCAGTTCATCTTCGGATCGTCCGGGTAGGTGGAGACCAGCTTGAGGTCGCCGAGCTGGCGCCGCAGCACCTGGCGCCACAGCCGCTCCGGGGTGCCGGTGAACGCGTCGCGCGACTCGGCGTCCACGACGTACCAGGCACCCGACTGGATCTCGTTCTCCAGCTGCCCGCGGGACCATCCGGCGTACCCCGCGAAGATCCGCAGCCCGGCGACGGCGCCGGCCACCACCTCCGGCGGGGCGTCCAGGTCGACCAGACCGAGCGAGCCGATCAGGCGACGCACCCCGACCGGCTCCTCGCCGTCACCGGGCACCACGACGAGACCCAGGGCCGAGTCGACCTGCACCGGGCCGCCCTGGAACAGCAGCCCGGGGTCGGTGGTGTAGGGCTGCCACGCCGGCAGCACCTCGGAGACGTCGACGTGCAGCGGCCGGTTGACGACCAGGCCGAGCGCGCCGTCGTCCCCGTGCTCCAGGAGGATCACGACGGTCCGGCGGAAGTTCGGATCGTCCAGCGCAGGGGTTGCCACGAGCAATTGCCCGGTCAACCCCACCATGACCCCATCTTTGCCACAGCGATGCTCGCCCGTCAGCCACTCGGAGCAGCCCGCAGACGCCGGCTGACCAGCCACACCGCCAGCACGCCGACGGCGTCCGCGGCCGCGTCGAGCGGATCACCACTGCGATGCGGCAGGAACATGCTCTGGTACACCTCGCTGACCACGGCGTTCGCCAGCAGCGCGAGCATCAGCGGTCGCGTGGGGACACCGGCGCGAAGGCCGGTCCAGGCCACCGCGGCGAAGACGGCCGCGTGCACGAGCTTGTCCATCCCGTGCGGTGCCGAAGGTGCGGGGACGCGCGGCAGGTACAGCACGAGCGTCTGCACGACCACGCACACCAGGAAGGCGATCCAGCGGCCGGCGTGCCGGGCGCCGGAGCGCTCGGTCCGCGGCGTCGTGACGGGCGGCCGGGTCTCCTCGCTCACCGCAGCGCCGAGGCGGCGGCCGTCGACAAGGGCGAGGGGTCGAGCTCGGCGGCACCGCCCTCCCGTGCCGCCCGGCTCACCGCTGCCGCGACCACCTTGGCGACATCGGCGTGGAACACGCTCGGCACGATGTATGCCGCGTTGCGCTCCTCCTCGCCGACCACGCCGGCGAGCGCGTTGGCGGCGGCCAGCAGCATCTGTGTGGTGATCGTCCGGGAGTGGACGTCCAGCAGACCCCGGAACACACCGGGGAAGGCGAGCACGTTGTTGATCTGGTTGGCGAAGTCGCTGCGCCCGGTCGCGACCACGGCGGCGTGCTGCGCGGCGGCCATGGGATCCACCTCGGGTACGGGGTTCGCCAATGCGAAGACGATCGCGCGCGGCGCCATCGTGGCGATGTCGTCGCCGGTGAGGATGTCCGGCGCGGACAGACCGATCAGGACGTCGGCGCCGGCCAGCGCCTCGCGCAGGCTTCCGGTGGCCCCTCTGGGGTTGGTGTTGTCGGCGATCCAGCGCAGGCTGTCGTCCAGGTCGGGCCGGCCGGCGTGCACCACGCCCTTCACGTCGGCGACCACGACGTCACGGGCACCGGCCGCGAGCAGCAGCCGCAGCACCGCCGTGCCGGCGGCCCCCGCACCGGACATCACGATGCGCACGTCCTCCATCCGCTTCTCCACGACGTGCACCGCGTTGCTCAGCGCAGCCAGCGTGACGATCGCCGTGCCGTGCTGGTCGTCGTGGAAGACCGGGATGTCCAGCGCCTCGCGCAGCCTGTCCTCGATCTCGAAGCATCGCGGTGCCGAGATGTCCTCGAGGTTGATCCCGGCGAACACCGGAGCGATCGCGATCACGGTGGCGACGATCTCGTCGACGTCCTGGGTGTCCAGGCAGATCGGGAACGCGTCGATGTCCGCGAACCGCTTGAACAGCGCGGCCTTGCCCTCCATCACCGGCAGTGCGGCCAGCGGCCCGAGGTTGCCCAGCCCGAGTACCGCCGAGCCGTCGGTGACCACGGCGATCGTGTTGCGCTTGATCGTCAGCCGGCGCGCGTCCTCCGGGTTGGCCGCGATCGCCTCGCAGATGCGCGCCACCCCCGGGGTGTAGACCAAGGACAGATCGTCGCGGTTGCGGATCGGGACCTTGGACTCCACCCGCAGCACGCCGCCGAGGTGGAGCAGGAACGTGCGGTCGGACACCCGGCCGATCACGACGCCGTCCAGCGCGCGCAGCGCGGCGACCACCTGCTCGGCGTGGTCGCCGCCGCGGGTCGCGCAGGTGACGTCGACCCTGATCCGGTCCGCCGCGGAGGCGGTGACGTCGAGGCCGGTGACGATGCCGCCACCGGCCTCGATCACGTGGGTCAGCTCGCTGACCGCGGTGGGCCGGGCCGGCACCTCCAGGCGCACGGTGATCGAGTAGGAGACGCTGGCCGCTGCTGGCATGTCGCCATCCTTGCAAGGCCGGCCCGGAGGCGCCGTGGGACCCGCCCGGCTCTCGGCCGGTGCGGCGGCTACACCCGCTTGGACGCCAGAGCGCGGACCGGCGCCAGGGCGACCGGCTGAGGGGCGGGGAGCAGCGTCAGCGGGCCCGGCTGCCCGTCCAGGTACCCCTGGTACTCGTCGCAGCCCATGTCCCGCAACAGGTCGAGCTGGTCCTGGCGTTCGACGCCCTCGGCGACCACGACCAGGCCCATCCCGTGCCCGAGGTTGAGCACCGCCGAGACCACCGCACACGCGGCCAGGTCGGTGGGCAGGTCGGCGACGAAGCTACGGTCGATCTTGATGACGTCGACCGGCAGCGTGCGCAGGTAGGACAGCGCCGACCAGCCGGTGCCGAAGTCGTCCAGCGCGATCGTGACGCCCAGGGCCCGCAGGTCGTTCAGCACCGTGCGGGCGGCGTCCGGGTCCTCGACCAGGGCGCCCTCGGTGATCTCGAGAACCAGCCGCTCGGGGTCCAGGCCGGACTCGGTGAGCGCCGCGTCCACGGTGCCGACCAGGTGCGCGGCGTTGAGCTGCCGGGGTGAGACGTTGACCGCGAGCGTCATCCGGGGGTCCGGCACCGCCGCGGCGAACTCGCCCAGGGAGCGCTGCATCATCCACGCGCCGATCTCGACGATGCGCCCGGAGCGCTCGGCGATCGGCACGAAGACGGCCGGGTCCACCAGCCGGCCGCCGCGCCGCCACTGCAGCAGGGCCTCCACACCGGCGACCGCGCGGTCGCCGCAGTGCCGGCGCGTCTGGTAGACGACCTCGAGCTCGCCGGCGGTGGGCGCCCGGCGCAGCGCGGCGGTCAGCTCCACGCGCCGCTCGATGTCCCGGCGCAGGCCCGCGTCGAAGAACTCCGACCGCCCGCGACCGCGCTCCTTCGCCTGGTACATCGCGGTGTCGGCGTCGCGGAGCAGCGTGCCGACCGGGTCCTCGCCGTCCGGCCGGCTCGCCACCACGGTGATGCCGACGCTGGCGCCGGAGGCGACCTCGGCATCGCCGACGACGATCGGCTCGGCGAGTACCTCGACGATCCGGTCGGCCATCGCCTGTGCCTGCGCGGCATCCGGGACGGTGAGGACGACGACGAACTCGTCGCCGCCGAAGCGCGCCACGATGTCCGCCGACCGGCAGCGCTGGCGGAGCCTACGGGCGACGGCGACGAGCACCTGGTCGCCGACCGCGTGGCCGAGCCCGTCGTTGACGTCCTTGAACCCGTCGAGGTCGCAGAACAGCACGGCGAGCTGGCGCTCGCCGTCCAGCCGACGCAGCGCCGCGGACAGCTCCTCCATCAGCGCCGCCCGGTTGGGCAGGCCGGTCAGTTCGTCGTGCGTCGCGCGATAGGACAGCTCGTCCTCCAACCGGCGCCGCCAGCTCACGTCGGTCTGGACCACGACCGCCACCGCCCCGTCCCCCGGCAGCCGGACCACCTCGATCGCGGTGGCCCGCTCCGGGCCGGCGTCGACACATCGGCACTCCAGCCGCGCCAGCGGGCGCTCGCCGCGCAGCACGGCCTCGACGTCCTCGGCGAAGACCGCGAGCTCGGGGTCGTGCACGGCGCGCAGTGCGGCGGTCCAGCTCTCCCCCACCCGGACCGGGCCGGCGACGCACCGGTCGCGGTCGGCCAGGCCGTGCCTCCACCGGGCGTTCACCGCCAGCACCTGCCCGTCGGGGGCGATCACCGCCGCCCGGCTGTCCAGCGCGTCCATCAGGTCCTGGGTGAAGCGGACCTGGGTCTGCGCACTGGCCCGGGCGGCGAGGACCTCGGTCAGGTCGCGGTTCACCGCGACCATCCCCGTGTAGCCGCCCGACTCGTCCCGGCGCAGGCCGACGCTGGACTCGACGCTGACGCACGCGCCGGACCGTGACGTCTGGCGCACGCGGCCACGCCAGGAGCCCGTGCGCAGCACCTGCTGGCGCGTGCTGGCCGCGTCCCCGCCGTCCTCGAAGTCCGTCGTGATCAGATCCTCGATCGGCGCACCGACCGCCTCCGCCGCCGGGATGTTGTAGATCCGCTCCGCTGCCAGGTTCCAGCTCACCACCACGCCTTCCCGGTCGACGCCGATGATCGCGTCGCTGACCGACTGGACCATCTCGGCCTGCCGGCGGACCTGGGCCAGCAGCCGGCCGACGTCCAGCCACACCCCGGACCGGCGGGACAGCAGCCTGATCACCTCGGCGTCAACCGGGCCGAACGGCGCCGCGGGCCGCAGCCTCGCCGCGAGCACCACGCCGGGCGTCCCGTCCCGGCGCGGGACCGGGCAGCCGATCACCTCGACCTCACCGCCGGGTGCCAGCGCACGGCGAACGGCGTCCGGGACGCTCACCGTGCTCATCCCCTCCAACGCCTCCGGCGATGCGGGCAGCATCTGGGCGATGTCCTCATCCGGGAGTTGCAGCAGCCGTGCGAGCAGGCCGGGCAGCTGGGAGGGGATGACGTGCCGCGCGGCCACCAGGCGCGGCAGCGTCCCGCCGTCCTCGGCCAGCCACACCACGGCGAGATCGGCAGGCAGCGTCAGGCTGCACTCGGCCAGCACCCGGGCCGTGCTCTCGGCGTCCAGGTTCTCGCCCGCAAGGCGGTCCGACAGCTCGAGAACCCGGCGCAGCCGCTGGTCAGCGGAGCTGCGACGGATCCGCGAGACGTCGGTCTGGAGGTCGGTGGCTGTCATCATGCCCCACAGTACTCCTTTCGTCGCCGTCGGTAACCACACGGCCCGAATTGCGTGTGTTACCTCGGCCGGAGGGCGAGCATGCGTCGCGGGCCGCTCCCCATGTGGGAGCGGCCCGCGAGCTCGGTGGAGGTGGCGGGAATCGAACCCGCGTCCGCCAGCGCGGACCCAGGGCTTCTCCGGGCGCAGCCTGCTGTGGCGCTTCTCAGCCCCGGCGATCTCGCAGGCGAGTCACCGAGCCGGGCTCAGTCGCTGTTCGAGTCCCCTGAGATCCCGCGACCGGACCTCAGAGCAGTGGCCCCCTAGCTGACGCCAGCTACCGGGTCGGAGGCGCTCCCGGGCTGACGGCGTTCAGGCTCGCCTAGGCGGCGAGGCTGAACGCGGTGCGGTTGGAATTGGCACCTATTGGTTTGCGACGATGGTTCGCGAGATCACGTCGCCTTCTCGGCCCGCTTCTCCTGGATCGACGTCCGACGTCGAAGCCTGTCACCCCCATGTTCACTTGTGAAAGATCACCCGCCCGCGGCGGCAGGCGGCCGGCTCCAGCGTAACCGGGCAGTCCCGGATCACGACGGCCGATAGGGGAACGCCCGGCGCCTCCCGGCCTGTTCCGCCCGCCGACGCCGTCGGCGGCGAAACCCTCACCAGGACCCGCCGCCACCCCCTCCGCCGCCACCGCCGGAGAACCCTCCCCCGCCGAATCCGGAGGATCCGGACGACGAGGGCGTCGCCGCGGCGATCGAGCCGGACGTCGTCGTCGCGAAGGAGTCCATCGACTGGCCGAAGGCCAGGTAGTTGAAGCCGCTGCCCCACGCGTACCCGACGTACCACGCGGGCACGGCGACCGCGGCCCCGCTGGCGGCGAGATCGGCGAAGACCTTCGCCCACCGCTCGGCCACCCCGAAGACGATCGCGAAGGGGAGGTACTTGCTGAAGACGTCCTCGCCCTCCTCGAACTTGATCTGGTTCGCCTCGGCGGTCTCCAGGTAGGTGCGGAAACCCTTGGCCTGGGCCAGCAGGGCGGTGCCCTTCGGCGTCCGGGCGGGCATCCGGGGCGAGAGCACCAGCAGGAGCAGCCCGCAGATCACCACCGCGATCCCCACCAGCCCGAACCGGGAGCGCAACGTCTGGGCGAGCAGGAAGGTCAGCCCGGCGCCGGCGGCGGTGAGCAGGAAGCCGTAGATCTGCCACCGTGCCCGGACCGACGAGGGATTGCCGAGGAACCAGCCGTTGCGGGTGACGTCGTCGTAGAGCAGGCCCTGCACGCGCTGCAGGTCGGCGCGGAAGGTCTGCCGCAGCTCCGAGAGCAGCACCTCCTGGCGGTCCTCGAAGATGGCCTTGAGCAGGGCTATCTCGTAGTCGTGCAGCTCCTCGACCGGTGCCGGCCAGATCATCACCAGCCGCCAGTCGCCGCCGTGCAGGAACCCCGCCTTGGAGACCTCCTCGATCCGCAGGTACCCGCGCACGGCGAGGTCGATGATCGTCGCGGTCACGTCGATCACGTTGGCCCGCTCGTCGATCAGGGTGCCCATCTGGCCCGGGCGAAGTCCCTCCGGTGGGGTGAACTGCACGGCGACCGGCGGCCGGCGGAACAGCGGCACCCGGCTCGCGCGCACCGATTGGCCGAGACCCGGCTCCAGCCCCGGGGTGACCCCGAGGTACTCCTCGTCGCGGCCACGCCGGGC
The DNA here is from genome assembly GCA_046734255.1 of Actinomycetota bacterium. Classification (GTDB taxonomy): domain Bacteria; phylum Actinomycetota; class Actinomycetes; order Actinomycetales; family Kineosporiaceae; genus JBKPQU01. Next base: position 815 of record JBKPQU010000464.1, on the reverse strand, counting down.
CACGGCCGCGATCGCGCCGCCACCGATCAGCCCGAGGATGAGCAGCGAGGCCGCAGCGGTGACGGGGGTCAGCGAGAACGCCCGGGCCAGCGTCTGGCGCTCCCGAAGGATCGGGGCGGCGTTCGGGAACGTCCCTGCGGGGAAGGCGACCACGACGGTCATCCCGGAACCCGGTGGCAGGTTGGCGGCGCCGAACGAGGCCCCTCCGTCGGGGCGCTTGGCCGCCGCCGTGCACGGCTGCGTGCTGCCCTGGGCGCCCACGAAGCAGGCGACCCGCTGGACCTCGGCGGGGCCCTCGACGGTGGCCGAGGCCGAGACGATGGTCACCGCCCACTCGTCACCGATCGCGTTCCAGTACAGCTCCTGGTGATCGGAGAAGTTGTTGATCACGCCGCCGACGGTGTACCTGATCACGTACGTCTGTTCGCCGGTGACCGTCTGGTCGGGGCTTCCGATCCGCAGCGTCGTCACGGGACCCTCGGTGACGTCGAGGTCGGCCGGCGCATGGCTCGGGCTGGACACCTCGATGTCGCTCAGCGGGTACTCCCGCACGTGGGTGGAGTCCCGGGCGAACTCCACCGGGATCGTCCGCATGATGCCGTGCCGCTGGTTGGTGCCGAAGTCGTAGGCGATCTGCTCCTGCACCATCATCGAGGCGTTCCGCTCCAGCACCATCGTGACCTGGTAGGTGCGAATCTCCTCCCCCCCGCCGGCGGCCGTCCGCCAGGCCGCGGCCGCGGCGCGGGACGGCGTGGCCGCGCCCGCCACAGGGGCCGGCAGCAGCACGAGGCCGCTCACTGCGAGCAGCGCCAGGA
>JBKPQU010000463.1:0-4454 GCA_046734255.1 Actinomycetota bacterium | reverse complement strand
GGATGACCCCCGGGGAAACGAAATCGTCGCGCTTCCTCTTCCCGCCGTGCCCGCCGCCACGCGCGTAGGGCCTGCGGTGTCACCGTGCGCACCAGAACCGGACCTCGCCGGTCGAACGGGGGTTCCGGGGCCCTTCCGGGCGCGGAATCACCCCCGTATGACCGGCGAGGTTGTGGCCGGGGCACCCAGGAGGAGGCGTCGCAGCGGCACCGGGGCACCGTGCGGCCGGGCACTGCGCGGCGTCACGCTCATCCCTCGCGCCCAGGGTGTGACACCGTGCGCAGCGGAAGCCCACGGTGTCACACCGTGGGCTTTGGAAATCGACGTAACGCCGCACAGTCGGGCGGGTCTCCGGGTCAGTCGGCCAGGGGGGCGGCGGTGACTCCGAGCGCGGCGAGCGCCTCGACGCCGCCGTCACGGGCGGTGAGCACCCAGACCCCTCGCTCACCGAGGGCGACGGTGTGCTCCCAGTGGGCGGCGCGGGAACCGTCCAGGGTCATCACCGTCCAGCCGTCCGGCATCAACCGGGTGGCGGGATCCCCGCGGGTCAGCATCGGCTCGATCGCGAGGCAGAGGCCGGGGCGCATCCGCGGGCCCTTGTCCCGGGTGCGGTAGTTCAGCACGTGCGGCTCCATGTGCATGGCGGTGCCGATGCCGTGCCCGCCGTACTCCTCGACCAGGCCGTAGCGGCCGCTCACGTGGTCCTCGACCGCGGCGCCGATCGCGTTGAGCCGCGCGCCGTCGTTCATCGCCGCGATCCCGTGCCACATCGCCTGCTCGGTGACGTCGCCGAGCGCGGCGTCCTCGGCGTCCGGCTGGCGCCCGTCACCGTCGACGATCGTGGTGAACGCCGCGTCGCCGTGCCACCCGTCGACGATCGCGCCGCAGTCCACCGATATGACGTCACCCGCGTGCACGACCCGCGGGCCCGGGATGCCGTGCACGATCTCGTCGTTCACCGACACGCACAGCGTCGCCGGATAGCCGTGGTAGCCCATGAAGGACGGCGTCCCGCCGGCCGAGCGGATCACCTCCTCGGCCACGGCGTCGAGCTCCGCGGTGGTGACCCCCGGGCGCAAGGCGGCCCGGACGGCGTCCAGGGCGTCGGCGACCAGGAGCCCGGCGCGGCGCATCATCCGCACCTGCTCGGCCGACTTGTACTGGATCCTGTCCCGCCCCAGCACCCGACTCCTCCGGATCAGGCCGCCCGGCCGTCGAGCGCGGCCGCGATCCGTTCCGCGACCTCCTCCACGTCGCCCAGGCCGTCCACCTGCACGAGCAGCCCGCGCTCCTGGTAGTCGTGGATCAGCGGCGCGGTCTGCTCGGCGTACACCTCCTGCCGCCTGCGGATCGTCTCCTCGGTGTCGTCCGCGCGGCCCTGCTCGCGGGCGCGGTTGAGCAGCCGCGCGACCAGCTCGTCGGTGTCGGCGGTCAGCTCGACGACGGCGTCCAGCCGAGTGCCGTGCGCGGCGAGCATGTCGTCCAGCTCGGCGACCTGGCCCTGGGTGCGGGGGTAGCCGTCGAGCAGGAATCCCCCGGCGACGTCCGGCTCGTCCAGCCGGCGCCGGACCATGTCGTTGGTGACCTCGTCGGGAACGTAGCTCCCGCGCGACATGTAGCTCTCGGCGAGCTTGCCCAGCTCCGTGCCCTGATCGAGGTTGGCCCGGAAGATGTCGCCGGTGGAGATCGCCGGGATCCGGTACCGCTCGGCCAGCCGCGTCGCCTGGGTGCCCTTGCCGGAGCCGGGCGGGCCCATCAGCAGCAGCCTCACCTCAAGAATCCCTCGTAGTGCCGCTGCTGCAGCTGGGACTCGATCTGCTTGACCGTCTCCAGGCCGACGCCGACGACGATCAGGATCGACGTCCCGCCGAAGGGGAACTTCTGGTTCGCGTTGATCACGATCAACGCGATCAGGGGGATCATCGAGATCAGCCCGAGGTACAGCGCGCCGGGAAGGGTGATCCGGGTCAGGACGTAGTCCAGGTACTCGGCTGTGGGCCGCCCGGAGCGGATGCCGGGGATGAAGCCGCCGTACTTGCGCATGTTGTCGGCGACCTCGTCGGGGTTGAACGTGATCGCCACGTAGAAGTACGTGAAGAAGACGATCAGCACGAAGTACGCGATGATGTACAGCGGGTGGTCACCCCGGGTGAGGTACCGGTCGATCCAGTCCACCCAGGCGTCACCGCTGGTCCGGCGGAACTGCGCGATCAGCGCCGGCAGGTACAGCAGGGACGACGCGAAGATCACCGGGATGACGCCGGCCATGTTGACCTTGATCGGGATGTACGTCGTCGCGCCGCCGAGCACGCGCCGGCCCACCATGCGCTTTGCGTACTGCACCGGGATGCGCCGCTGGCACTGCTCGACGAACACCACCAAGGCCATGATCACCAGGCCGAGGGCCACCACGATCAGCATGGTGTCGATGCCGTTGGACTGCCGGATCGCCCAGATCGAGCCGGGGAAACCGGCCGCGATCGAGGTGAAGATCAGCAGCGACATGCCGTTGCCGACACCGCGCTCGGTGACCAGCTCGCCCAGCCACATGATCAGGCCCGTACCCGCGGTCATCGTGATCACCATGATCAGCACCGTCTGGATGCTGTCGTCGGGCACGAGGTCCGCGGTGCAGTTCTGGAACAGGTTGCCGGGCGTCCGGGCGATCGCCACCAGCGTGGTCGACTGCAGGATCGCCAGCCCGATCGTCAGGTACCGGGTGTACTGGGTGAGCTTCGTGGTGCCGGTCTGGCCCTCCTGCTTGAGCATCTCGAAGCGCGGGATGACCACGGTCAGCAACTGGATGATGATGCTCGCGGTGATGTAGGGCATGATCCCCAGCGCGAACACCGACAGCTGGAGCAACGCCCCGCCGCTGAACAGGTTCACCATCTGGTACAGCCCGGCCGAGCCGTTGTCGGAGCCTCGGGTCAGGTCGATGCACTGCTGGACGGCGCCGTAGCTGACCCCCGGGGTGGGGATGAACGACCCCAGCCGGAAGATCGCCATGATGGCCATCGTGAACAGCAGCTTGCGCCGCAGGTCCGGGGTGCGGAACGCCCGGGCGAACGCGGTGAGCACACAACCTCCTGCGCGCCGCTGTTCGGCGGCTGATCGTGGCGTCCAGAACGGGCTTCAGCCAGGACGCCGGGCATGCACGATCGGGGAGACGATAACACTCCGGCCCCGGACCGGACCGGAGCCCGGCCTCAGCCCGTCCGGCCGCTGCCCAGGACCGTGACCGACCCGCCGGCTGCGGTGATCTTCTCCCGGGCGGACGCGGACACGGCGTGCACGCTGACCTGCAGGGCCACGTCCAGCTCGCCGGTGCCCAGCACCTTGACCGGGTAGCCGCCGCGGACGGCGCCGCGCGCGACCAGGTCCTCGGCGGTGACCGCGCCGCCGTCCGGGTAGAGCGCGCCCAGCCGGTCCAGGTTGATCACCTGATGCCTGACCTTGAACGGGTTGGTGAAGCCGCGCAGCTTCGGCAGCCGCATGTGCAGCGGCATCTGCCCGCCCTCGAAGGCCGGGGAGATCGTGTGCCGGGCCTTGCTGCCCTTGGTGCCCCGGCCCGCGGCCTTGCCCTTGCCACCCTCACCGCGACCGACCCTGGTCTTGGCCGTGCGGCTGCCGGGTGCCGGGCGCAGGTGGTGCACCTTCAGTGCGTGCTCGCGCTGGGTCTCCGGCATGTCAGTCCACCTCCTCGACGGTGACCAGGTGCCGCACCGTCGCGACCATGCCCCGGATCTCGGGGCGGTCCTCCTTCACCACGACGTCGCCGATCCGCTTCAGGCCGAGCGTGCGCAGCGTGTCCCGCTGGTTGCGCAGGCCGCCGATCGTCGAGCGCACCTGGGTGACCTTGAGCCTGCCCATCACCCGGCCACCCCCGCCCGGGCCCGCAGCAGCGCGGCCGGTGCGACGTCCTCGATCGGCAGACCGCGGCGGGCCGCGACCGCCTCGGGCCGCTCGAGCATCTTCAGCGCCCGCACGGTGGCGTGCACGATGTTGATCGCATTGTCCGAGCCGAGCGACTTGCTCAGCACGTCGTGGATGCCGGCGCACTCCAGCACCGCGCGCACCGGACCGCCCGCGATCACACCGGTCCCGGGGGACGCCGGCCGCAGCAGGACCACGCCGGCCGCCTCCTCCCCCTGCACCGGGTGCGGGATCGTCCGCTGCACCCGCGGCACCTTGAAGAAGTGCTTCTTCGCCTCCTCGACGCCCTTGGCGATCGCCGCGGGCACCTCCTTGGCCTTGCCGTAGCCCACACCCACCGTGCCGTCACCATCGCCGACGACGACCAGCGCGGTGAAGCTGAAGCGCCGACCACCCTTCACGACCTTGGCGACACGGTTGATCGCGACGACCCGCTCAAGGTGCGGGGTCTTGTCGACGGGCGCGTTTCCTGTCTCTTGTACACATCTGACGCTGCCGACGATCAATGGAGAGTGGTG